>JBAVPS010000154.1:0-2852 GCA_049693315.1 Rhizomicrobium sp.
ACATGGTGCGATCAGCGGCGGTGAAGCCGAGGAGCGTGCGGCGCGGATAGGTGATAGCGTCGGCCCTGGCGGAGGGCTTGTCTTTCAAGCCTTCCTGATGGATGCGGGCGATCTCGGCCGCCCGGCCGGAGAAGCCCACCCATAGTTCGGTATCGTCATTGCCGGATCGCAGGAAGCGCGGCGAGGCCAGTTTGCGGAACATCATCTTGCGGCGCAGTGCCCCCTTGCGCGGTAAACCACCGCCTGCGTTGCGATAACCCGGTGGCACCGGCAGCCATTTGGTGACCTTGTCGTAAAAGAAACTGCGGATGCCCTCGGCCTCGATATCGAAGCCGGTCATCATGTTATTGGCAATGGTGTAACTTTTCAGGATCACGCGCCGGGGCGTGCCCGAACCGCCTGCGGGGTAAAGGAACGACACTGCATGGTTGCCCTGTTGGAGCGGGAGTTTCTTCTGGCGTGGGGCGAAGGCGGTGCCGTCCGGCTCCTGCTGGTTTTTGATGCGGGCGCGCTGGCTGGCGGCCAGATCGCGGGCCATGCGCCGCAACAGGGATCTGCGGGACGCTGGCGACAGTTTGGCCAGCAGGGCACCGGCAATCTTCTCCACCTCGGCCAGATCATCGCTCATGGTGCGGGTGTTCCGTCTTCAGCACCGGCCAGCAATTCGGCAAAGCCATAGCCCTGCCGGAAGGGGGCATTGATCCCATCGGGCCAGCTTTGCGCCGCCGGGGCGGGCGGGGCCGTGTTATAGCCGCCGCCGGGTTTGGCGGTCACGATGACGGCTTCGCTGATGTCGATCTTGACCACCAGATAGACCGACTGGCTGTCGAGGATTTCGCCTTCAAACTGGATCGGCTGGTCATCAGCGCGCTGCAACAGGTCGGGCTGGTTGCGTTCAATCCACGCCAGCAGGGGCACCATAATGGTGTCCATGTCACCGCAGAAGTTTTCAAAGGCAATGGTCAGGGTGTAGCGATATTCAAAAGAACGGGTCGCACCCCGGCGTGCCGCCACGTTACCGCTGTCCAGAAAAATAGTCAGCTGTTCGGGGTTGTTTTTATAATATTCAAGACATTTGGTCTTGGTCAGCCAGCGGCGTAAATCATCAGCTTTTCGCATTGTCTTTCACCCATTGGCGCACGGCTTTCAGCTTGGTGCGGCAGTCATCGCCCGCCGCCCACAGATCCGTGATGTATTCGCCGACGCGGGCCTGATCCGTGGCATCGGGCACGGCGGGGGCATCGGTGCAGATCAGCAGCGGTTCGGGTGGCGGCATATACTCAATCTGTATGCGCGTTTCCGGCTTGGAGCTGGCGCAGCCCGTCAAGAGCAGCGCGAAGCTGAGGGCCGACAGTGCTGCAATCACCCTGTGACGGTGTGGCATGATAGATGTTCCTTTTGATCTGGCTGATTGCCGTGGCGCGGGCATTGGTGGCCGCAGCATCCACCGCCACGGCATGGGCCGAGGAGGCGGCGTTTTCTTTGATGGTGGCGATTTCCTTGCGGTTGGCGGTGTTGACCGCCTGTGCCGCCGCAAGCTGGCGGTTCAGGGCATCAACCTGCCCATACAGATGCACGCCATAAAGAATGGCGGCGAGGGCAAGCAAAGCGGCCAGCGGGATCAGCAACAGCCGCCAGTTCTTAGCCGCCCAGTCCAGTATCGTGGTAAGCATTACAGCAGACATAGTTCACGCTCCTGTGCGCGCCGGGCGGGGATGCCAGTGCAGTTGTTGGCCGGTTTGCGGCAGTCTTTGCCCGCCACGATCACCCAGCGGGAAAGCTCGTCACAGGCGCCGCGCGTATCGCCCGCGTTCAGGCGACGGATCAGGGTGGATTTGGCCGCGGCGGGCTCGCCGACATTGAACACAAAATCGGCAAGGCCAGCACGCTGTGGCTCGCTCATCGGCACATGCACGATGCGGTCCAGCGCGGCGAAGGCGTGGCCCATGTCGGTTTTGAGAAAAGCGTTGCACTGATCCCGCGTCACCGTCATGCCGGGCTTTACGCCGCTCGTGTGGCCGTGGCAGATGGTCCAGACCCTGGCACCGTCCTGATAGGCGCGAAGGCTTACCCCTTCGGATTCACTGGCAAGCTGGGTGGCAATAACGGATGCACCCGCCCCGGCGGCAATCAGGCTCAGCACGGTTTTGGACAGGCGCGATCCGCTCATCAGACACCCGCCTTACCAAACAAGGTGCGGACCTTTGTCACCAGCCGGTCACGCCAGCTTTGCACCTTGGCGTAAAATGCAGCCTTAAGCGCAGCTAATCTGGCGCGCAGCTTGTCCCACAGCGCCGGGTACTGCGCCCGGTATTTGGGCAGCAGCAAGCCGATCTGCAGCGCGACATAGGCGATAGTAATAATCGCCACCCAGTCATTCAGTGTCAGCTGCGAATAGATGGTGCCTGCGGCGGCAGGGGTGATTTTGATGGCGGCGGTGTATTCGTCTTGCATGGTTCTCGTTCCTGATGATGGGTCTGATTATAGTTGGCTAGTCCCAGAGCTGGATAAGGCTGCGTGTCTGTTTGCCCGTGGTGGTCGTGACGGTGGCGGGCAGGGCGATAACGGTGCCTTTCGGCAGCACGGTGCCCAGATCGGCCAAACCGGGATTAGCCGCCAGCACCGGGGCGATGGCCGCCGGGCCAAGGGACGCCTCGCGCCACAACAAAGCGTCCAGCGTATCGCCCTGCCGGGCGGTCAGGCGCAGATCTGCGGTGACAGTGGCCATCAGATCAGCTCCACATTGGTGCGTAAGCGCCCCAGCATGTCGCGAATGGCGTGGCTGCCATCGCGGCGCATGTCGTCGGCGGTGCCGTTCAGCTCGTCGATGTTCTTGCCGCCCGCGCCGGTGG
>JBAVPS010000155.1:0-3530 GCA_049693315.1 Rhizomicrobium sp.
TCCTGATACAGCGCTTCCTGATCGGGGCCGATCATAACCTGGATAACAGCATCGCCGATGCCCGCAAAGGCGGCAGCCGAGCGGGTCAGAATCGGCACACCTTTCAGCAAGGCATATTGTTTGGGCACGATCCCGCCGGCTCTTTCGCCTTTTCCTGCGGCCACAATTAAGACGGCTATACGCATTGCCACTCCCGACTCGTTGGGTTTTGTGTTGCGAGCTTTGTCGTAGAGCTGCCCGCGCCAGACAATAAGAATATTTGCCTATGTATTTTCGCCGCAGTGACGTTTTTTTCTGGGAATCGCCGCCAATCGCTGTTGCACACATTCTCATCATAGATATATGATGCCTAAGTATTGTGCATGAGGCGTTCGTGACTGATTTTTTAAAAAAGCAATTAGATAGTCCAGCACCCGGGCAAATTGTAGGGGCTCTGCCGATGCCGATACTTGTTATCAGCTCGGACCAGAAATTTGCCTTTGTCAACCAGGCGGCAGAACAGTTCTTCGACATGGGGGCCGGCCTTTTGACGCGCCAGAAGCTGGCGGACGTCATTCCTTTCGGCAGCCCGATGTTTTCTCTGATCGAGCAGGCACGGGAACGCGGCGGCTCGATTGCTGAACGCAATGTCGATCTGTCGACCCCGCGCCACGGCGAACGCCATGCCGATCTGACCATCACCCCCCTGCCGGACAGTGACGGGGCGATCCTGATCACGCTGCAGGAACGCAGCCTGGCCCAGCGCATCGACCGCCAGCTGATGCACCGTGGTGCGGTGCGTTCGATGCATGGCATGGCGGCGGTGCTGGCGCACGAAATCAAGAACCCACTGGCGGGTATTCGCGGCGCGGCACAATTGATTGAAGAACACCTGCCGCCGAACGAGCGCGATCTGACCCAGTTAATTTGCGAAGAAACCGATCGTATCCGTGCCCTGATCGACCGTATGGAAACCTTTGGCGATACCCGCGCTTTGCCGCGCAATCCGGTCAACATTCACGAAGTGCTCGGCCGGGTGCGCCGCATCGCTGAAACCGGCTTTGCCAAGGATGTCAGCTTTATCGAGGCGTTTGATCCCTCGCTGCCGCGGGTGGCGGGTGACCGCGATCAGCTTATTCAGGTCTTTCTCAATCTGGTACGCAATGCCGTTGACGCCCTGCCCGAAACCGGCGGCGAGATCACGCTGACCACGGCCTATCGCCCTGGCGTTCGCTTAGGTTCGGCCGTTTCTGGTGAGCGGCTCAGCCTGCCGCTTGAAGTTACCGTGCGCGATAATGGTTCCGGTATTCCGCCCGATACCCAGCCCTATATTTTCGATCCCTTCGTCACCACCAAACGTACCGGCTCCGGTCTGGGGCTGGCATTGGTAGCCAAGATCATCGGGGACCATGGCGGCGTGATCGAATGTGAATCCGTGCCGCGCCGAACCGTTTTCCGCATATTGTTGCCCATGGCCGCGCAAGCGGCTGAAGACCAAGGACCGACCCATGCTTGAGAGCACTATCCTGATTGCCGACGACGATTCTGCTGTTCGCACGGTGCTCAACCAAGCTTTGGGCCGTGCCGGATATAATGTGCGCACCACCGGAACGGCTGCCGGGCTGTGGCGCTGGGTTGCCGCCGGTGATGGCAATCTGGTCATCACCGATGTGGTGCTGCCCGACGAAAACGGTTTTGACCTGATCCCACGCATCAAGCGGGCCCGGCCAGACCTGCCCGTGGTGGTGATGAGTGCGCAGAATACCATCCTCACCGCCATTACGGCTGCCGAACGTGGTGCTTTCGATTACCTGCCTAAGCCGTTCGACTTAAAGGAATTAACCGCTGTGGTGCAGCGGGCGCTGGCCAGCCCGCAGGGGCGGGTCGATATGGCCGCTGAACCCGGCGAAGACCGGCTGCCGCTGATCGGTCGTTCGGCGGCGATGCAGGAAATCTATCGCGTCATCGCCCGGCTGACCCAGACCGATCTGACCGTGATGATCATGGGCGAAAGCGGCACCGGCAAGGAGCTGGTCGCAAAAGCCCTGCATGATTACGGCAAGCGCCGTCACGGCACCTTTGTTGCCGTGAATATGGCCGCCATTCCGAAAGAGCTGGTCGAGAGCGAGCTGTTTGGTCATGAGCGCGGCGCCTTCACCGGGGCGACCAACCGCGGCATTGGCCGGTTTGAACAGGCCGAGGGCGGCACGCTGTTCCTCGACGAAATCGGCGATATGCCGCTGGAAGCCCAGACCCGCCTGCTGCGCGTGTTGCAGCAGGGTGAATACACCACTGTGGGGGGGCGGGTACCGATCCGCACCGATGTCCGCATCATCGCCGCCACCAACCGGGATTTGCGCCAGCTGATCCAGCAGGGCCTGTTCCGCGAGGATTTGTATTACCGCCTCAATGTCGTGCCGCTGCGCCTGCCGCCCTTACGTGAACGTGGTGACGACATCGCCGATCTGGCCCGCCACTTCCTGCGCAAGGCTGAAGACGAAGGCCTGCCCAGCAAACATCTCGAACCCGAAGCGCTCGATCTGCTGCGCCATCATCGCTGGCCGGGCAATGTGCGCGAGCTGGAAAACCTCATCCGCCGTCTGGCGGTCCTGCAGTCGGGTGACACGATCACCGGCGAAGCCGTCGCGGTCGAGCTGAAAGAGCCCGCCCAATCGACCTCGACCAAAGATGAAGAGGGGCCGCTGACCTTAAGCGCCTCGGTCGAACGCCATCTGATCAAATATTTCGCCGAATATGGCGACCGGCTGCCGCCGCCCGGCATCTATGACCGCATTCTGGAAGAGGTCGAGCGCCCACTGCTGTCGATTTGTCTGGGGGCCACACGGGGCAATCAGATTCGGGCGGCCCATCTGCTGGGGCTTAACCGCAACACCTTGCGCAAGAAGATTCGCGATCTTGGTCTGGAAGTGATCAAGGGGATTAAGTCGGAATAGCGCAAAACGCACATTTCCATCGCAAAAGCCGCCATTATGCCGCCTAAAAGGGCACAATGGCGGCTTTTGTACATTCCTGACACATGTGTCAGAACATTATTGTAAAAATGCACCGCTGCATTCTTGCAACAAGTAGCTATATAGCTACACTCGATCAAAATCGAAACAGAGTTTGCAGAGTGTTACCTCTGCACGACAGCGAGTGGCATGGTCTTTAAAAAGCACTCAAGGCTTCTGGCTAAATTGAACCAACAGGTGGGGCAGGGTATTGCCGGCCCTTCGTGGCTTGCGCTGCTGGTGGCTCTGCTGGTGGTGCTGTCCGGGGTGCTGACCTATGGCGTAATTACCGGGCAACTGCCCTTTACGCCGACACCGGCCGTCCTGATCAGCCTGCTGATGGTCAATGTCAGTCTGGTCCTCATTCTGCTGGGCATGATCGGCTGGCGCTTTCTGCTGTTATGGCGGGAACGCCGTTCCGGCCGGGCCGGGGCGCGGCTGCATGCCCGGCTGGTTGGCACCTTCAGTACCATTGCGGTGTTGCCGGCCATTCTGGTCGCCATTTTTGCCGCCGTTACACTGAACCGGGGCGTTGAGGCC
>JBAVPS010000156.1:0-4105 GCA_049693315.1 Rhizomicrobium sp.
GCGCTGGCCGATGGCAATATCGCCTATCGGCTGGAAGGGCAACTGCCTACAGTCTACCGCGCATTACAAAGTGACTTTAACAGCGCCATTTCGACCTTTGAGCAAAATCAGCGCGAGCGTGAGGAAGCCGCCCGTCGTCAGGTCGAGGCCGACCGTGCCGCCGCCAAGGCAAAAGAAGAAGCCATGCGGGCGTCGGAAACTGCCGCGATGGAGATGGTGGTGTCATCCTTCGGCAGCAGCGTCAAAATGCTGGCCGCACGCGATCTGACTTATCACGTCGACGCCGATCTGCCCGAAGGCTATCGCGGACTGCAAAATGATTTTAACACGGCCCTGAACCAACTGACCCAGTCGATGAAGGAAATCGGTATCCGGTCTTCCGAAATTGCCCGTGGTACCAAAGAGCTGAGCGATGCCTCACATCAAATGGCCATGCGCACCGAACAGCAGGCCGCAACGCTGGCCGAAACAGCCGCCGCGATGGAGCAAGTTACCTCCAATGTCAGCAAGTCGGCCGAGAACGCCAATGCCGCCAGCAAATCGGCCGCCAACGCCCATAGTGGTGCCGAACGCGGCAATGCCGTGGCCAAAAGCACCATGGAAGCGATGCAGAACATCGCCAAATCCTCCGGTGAGATTACCCAGATCATCGGTGTGATCAACGAGATCGCGTTCCAGACCAACCTGCTCGCCCTCAACGCCGGGGTCGAAGCGGCCCGGGCTGGTGAAGCGGGCAAGGGCTTTGCCGTGGTCGCCACCGAGGTGCGTTCGCTGGCCGGCCGTTCTGCCGACGCCGCCAAGGAAATCAAAACGCTCATTCTGGCCAGCGAGGCGCAGGTCGAAACCGGCGTGAAACTGGTGGAAGAATGTGGTCACTCCTTAAGCAGCATTCTGACCGATGTCGCCGATATTAATGGGCTTATGTCGGCCATCGCCGCAGCACAGAAAGAACAGGCCAACACACTGGGCGAGATCAATACGGCGATTGGCAATCTTGACCACACCACCCAGCAGAACGCCGCCATGGCCGAACAAAGCAATGCCGCCACCACCGCCATGGCCGACAATGCCAATAATCTGGCTGACCTGATCGGTGCGTTTAAAACCGGCAAGGGCTAAGCCGCCGCCATCAGGATCAAATCAAAACGGGGGGAAATGCCCCCCGCTTCCCACACAATCCCTTACGGTTTATGGCATCGACGAGGCGTAAACCTCGCCATCCAGCACCACCGCAACCGCATGAACCGTGGCAGCAATACGAACCGCCGCCTGTACCTGCTCGGCGGAGAGCCCGGACTTGCGCACCACCATTTCATGACTGTCGACGCAGATACTGCAGCCGTTAATCGCAGAGACCGCCAGGCACCACAGCTCGAAATCGACCTTTTCGACACCGGGCTGGCCGATGATGTTCATACGCAGCCGTGCCGGCATCGATTGATACTCGGTGTTACTGGAAAGGTGGAGGAAGCGATAATAGATGTTGTTCATGCCCATGATGGCGGCTGCGGCCCGCGCGGCCTTCAGCGCCTCGGGCGAAAGCTGCGGCGCGAACTCTTCGAATACTGCCGAAATGGTCTCTCCATTGCGGGCGGCCAGCGCAGCGGCCAGAAAACAACCGGCCTTTTGCTGATCTGATAGCACCTCCTCCCCCGCTAAGGTGGCGAGGTTCAGCTTCAGGTCTTTGGCATAATCCGGCAGCCGGTCTTTCAAGTCATCCAGGGGCATTTGTCGCTCCATCTAGAAAAGACAACCCCCACCCTTAGAGGGGAAAGGGTGGGGGCTGCCACTGGCCTCACGGGGGGGTGAGGCGCCGCCGGATTGCTTGGAGGGGGAGACCGGCGGGTAGGAACTGGTATCAGGCGTCTATATAGGCATCCCCTTTTTGCCAGTTGCAGGGACACAACTCGTCGGTTTGCAAGGCGTCGAGCACGCGCAAAACCTCAAGCGGGTTGCGCCCGACGCTCATATCGGTGACGTAGACAAAGCGGATAATGTCATCCGGATCGACCACGAAGGTGGCGCGCTTGGCCACGCCCTTGTTTTTGTCGAGCACACCCAGCGCCTCGGACAGTTCGCGCTTGATGTCCGACAACATCGGAAAGGGCAGATCCCTGAGATCTTTATGGTTCTGACGCCAGGCAAGATGGACATAGTCGCTGTCGACCGAGAAGCCATAGATTACCGCATCGCGCTCGGCGAATTCGGCATTCACTTTGGCAAAACCGGCAATTTCAGTCGGGCAGACAAAGGTGAAGTCCTTCGGCCAGGAAAAGAAGACCTTCCACTGATCCTTGTCGGATTCGCGGGTAAATTCCTTGAACGCAGCCTTGGGGTCGCTGGAAACCACGCCGGTCAACGCGAACGCCGGAAATGTATCACCTACGGTTAGCACGCTAGAAAAACTCCTCCCAAAGTCGTTTAAATTACTCAAGTAAATTAGAATTATTCTAAGATACATTCAAGTCTAATAGACAAATTTCTGGAAAAATCTCCCTCTGGCTTCACGCAATAATTTCATGGATTTAAATGTCGGAACAATGCGCATTGTCAAAAAATGCCATTATATTAAGCCTGTCCGTTGCAAGCGGCGCTTCAAAAAGGTACCTCCCTGATTATGCAACCCGTTCTGTTTCTTTCTCACGGCGCCCCAACTTTGCCATTTGATTCCTGCGCTGCGGGAGACTTCCTGCGTGCACTGGGGCACACCTTAAAAAAGCCCAAGGCGATTATCGCGGTGTCGGCCCATTGGGACACGCCCACCCCGATGCTGAACGCCCCGCTGGCCAACCGCACGATTCACGATTTCTATGGCTTCCCCAAACCGCTTTATGACCTGCGCTACGAGCCGCCGGGAGCGATGGGGCTGGCAAACCAGATTGGCGACCGGCTGGCGGCAGCGGGGATTTCCGCCGCGATTGATGAAAGCCGCGGTCTGGATCACGGGGCCTGGGTGCCCCTGATGCTGATGTTCCCCAATGCCGATATTCCGGTCACCCAGCTTTCGGTACAAAGCGGCGCTGGCCCCGCCCATCACATTGCGGTTGGGCGAACGCTGGCCGCGTTTCGCAAAGACAATGTGCTGATCATGGCGTCGGGCTCGCTGGTGCATAATTTGCGCGAGCTGGCCCCGCTGGGGACGGAGGAGCCGTTCTGGGTCAGCGAGTTTTCCGACTGGTTCAAATCCCGCCTGGAAGCAAACGACGAAACCGCCCTGTGCGATTACCGCTTGCTTGCCCCCTATGCCCGCCGCGCCCATCCACAGGAAGACCATATTCTTCCCCTGTTCGTCGCCTATGGCGCCGGGAACAAGGCAAAGCGTTTGCATGCCAGCACCACTTTCGGCACGCTGCGCATGGACGCCTATGCCTTCACCTGAAAGTCAGCCGCGGCAGGCCGCCGCTATCGCCATTCCATTAGCTTAAAGATTGGTTTGCCCATGCCCAATATGCCCCCTTTATGGAAAGCCACTGTCAGCCTGACCAAGGCCGAGGCACACGATGTTTGCGCGGCGTTTGAACTGGCCCCGCCCGGCCCACAGGCTGTGCTGATATCGGAAGAACCGTTTAAGGATCAGGCCACCGTCGAAGCGCTTTATGCCCAGATGCCCGATGGCGATCTGCTGACCAGACTGGCCGGGCATGACGTCCATGTGGCGTTACTGCCCGATGTCGACTGGATCAAGCTGTCCCAGCAGGGGCTGCCGCCGGTGCGGGCCGGACGTTTCTTCGTTTACGGCGCCCATGATGCTGGCAAAGTCCCAAGCGGCGTCATTCCCTTGCGGATCGAAGCGGGCATGGCTTTTGGCACCGGCCATCACGAAACCACTGCACTGTGCCTCAGAACGCTGGACGCACTGGCCAAACGCCGTCGATACAACAAAATGCTTGATCTGGGGTGTGGCACGGCGCTTCTGGCCATCGGCGCTGCCAAGTTGTGGCGCCAGCCGGTGCTGGCTTCGGATATTGATCCCGAAGCCATTGTGGTCGCCCGCGAAAATGCGGTGATCAACAAGACTGGCCCGCTGATCTCTGCACTGGTGGCAGATGGCCTGACCCATCCGCGCCTCAAAGACGCTGCCCCGTTTGACCTGATCATTGCCAAT
>JBAVPS010000157.1:0-3519 GCA_049693315.1 Rhizomicrobium sp.
GCTTAATGGATATCCAGTTCGAGCCCGATCAAGGTAATGGTCAGCCCGCCTTTACCGGAAAGTGAGCCGCGCAGGGCGTTTCCTTCATCCGCCGCGTTCAGATCGATGGTGGCGCGGCCATTGAACATGCGTGTGTAGCTTACGTTGAGATCGACATGTTCGTTCCAGCGATAGCCTGCGCCAAAGGTCAGCCAGATTCGGCTTGAATCCGGGATGCCGGGAATCCGTGTGGCGGTATGGGTGGGCGAAGCGTCATAGGCGGTGCCCATCCGCAGGGTCCAATCTTCGTTCGCCTTGTATTCGGCACCAATCGCACCATACCAGCTCGGTTTCCAGTCCATGGCGGTATAGTCGCTGCCCTGCACGGTGTTGTCCGCCTCGGCCAGAATGCTTTGAACCGAATACCAGCCGGTCCAGTCGGTGCTGGCCATCAGGCTGAGGCTGGCGTCAACATCCCATTTGATGCTGGCCATCGCCACTGCCGGGGTATCGATTTTGGCATGAACGCCGGTGGTCGAGAACATGGTGGTTTCGGCTTTGAGATAGGCGCCAACCCCGGCACCATCCAGGGTGAAATGTTCGGTCCCGGCCAGCGTCTGGGCAATGCGAGAGCGGTACGACAGGCCAATGGTCAAATCCGGGCGCGGCTTCCAGCTGGCCCCCAGAATATAGCCAAATCCCCAGTCATTGGCTTTAAGCACGACGAAGCCGTCGTCCTTTCCTGGGATTGTGCCAAAGCCATATTCGTACCCCAGGGTGCCGAAATCGATGGCCTTTGACAGATAGCCCTTCATGAATTGCACCTGCAGGCCGCCGCCAACCGATAATTCCGGGCTGATCTGATAGGCGGTCATCACGGTGGTGTTGCGGGTCTGGATCTCGCTCTTGATGGCGTAATAGCGCCCAACCCAGTTGTCGTTATATTTCGACAGCATGCCCCAGGGCATGGTGAAGTGAACCCCAACGGTCCATTGATCGGTCAGGCGCAGGCGAAACGCCGTCGCCGGTACTGCGGTGCTGGTGACAAAGCCGGTGGGGGTGGCATCCCCGCTGACGGCGGTCCCGGCGGCGGTGGTGGCGCGGTAATCTCCATCGGTATTAGTCAGGATGGCGGTGGCGGAAACCGAGCTGTCGCTGCTGACCACGCCGGACAGCAAGGCCGGATTATAGAATATGGCCGAGGCATGTTCCCCATTGGCCGCAGCCCCGGCATAGGCCGTGCCCAGGGCGGCAGGGCTGAACTCGCGCAAGGCAAAGCCCGTAGCGTTTGCAGCCGTGCCAAACAGCAATGGTGTAAAAAAAAGAGCCGGAATAGCTCTGTTCATGCGTTTCCCCATATTAGATGCCCTGAGCGGGGAAACTATCTTGGATTGTCTTAAGTGTCTAACCCTACGGCAACTTTTCGCTATCGTCGGTTTCGGCATCGTCATCATCTGTCTCGACGGCCGGAATGGCGTAACCTTCTGAAAACCAACGACCTAAATCAATATCGGCACAGTGTTTGGAGCAGAATGGCCGGTATTCCGACACCATTGGCTTATGACAGATTGGGCACGCTGCGTTGCTATCTTGTAACGGTTTCGACATCAAAAGCCTCTCTATCGTCACCAGTGCGGGCGGTGAACTGAACGGTAACGGCCCCTTTGCGGGCCAGTGCAGGGCGCAGCGCCGCTTCCTGACTGTCGAGCCAGGCGATGACTTCCGCCGCGGCGGTCACGACGATGGTGGCACCGGGAGCTGCCTGCGCGGCCGCTTCTATACGCCTTATCACATCCTGCGCAATGGCGGCGGGGCGGCGCAGATGTGCCTCGCCATGGCAATGGCGGCAAGGTTCCGCAATCCGCTTTTCGTATGGCTCGCGCACACGCTTGCGCGTCACCTCGACCAGACCGAAGGGCGAGGGTGGTGCAACAATGGCCGGGCTGCCATCCCAGGTCAGGCTTTGCTCGAGGGCTTCAGTGACGCTGGCCATGTGATCCGGTTCGGTCAGATGGATGAAGTCAATCACAATGACCCCGCCAATACCACGCAGGCGGACCTGTCGGCCGATCTCACGCGCCGCTTCCATGTTAACATTCAAGCTGTTGTTTTCTAAACTGTTTCCACTGGTATAGTGGCCGGAATTAACATCGACAGAAGTCAGCGCCTCGGTTCCTTCCAGCATGATCCAGCCCCCCGATGGCAGGGCCACCCGGCGGTGGGCCAGCGCAAGGATGTCATTTTCGATTTCGTCCCGATCGAACAGCGCGCCGGGGCCGCTGAACAGAGTGATGCGCCCTTCCATCGTGGGCATGGATTGGCGGCAATAGGCGCGGGCGCTTTCGGCTGCCCCGGCATCATCAAAGATGATGTGGTCGGTGTCTTCATGGACAAGATCGCGCAGGGCGCGTTCGACCGGTCCGCAGTCACGATAGAGCAATTTTGGGGGGCGCGCCGCAGTTATGGCCTGCAGCAGAGCCTGCCATATGGCACTAAGTGCTTTAGCTTCCTCCCATAACGCCTCGAAATCGCTACCATATGCGCTTGTGCGCAGGATGAAGCCTGCATTTTGGATCAGGGCTTCCGGTTCCTGTGTCAGAAGG
Organism: Rhizomicrobium sp.; assembly: GCA_049693315.1. Taxonomy (GTDB): domain Bacteria; phylum Pseudomonadota; class Alphaproteobacteria; order Micropepsales; family Micropepsaceae; genus Rhizomicrobium. Next base: position 2,583 of record JBAVPS010000157.1, read on the forward strand.
CGTTGCCCCAGCGCTTCCAGACGGCGGTGCTCGGCTTCGTCGGTGATGCGGCGTGAAACGGCGATGCCGGGTTGCTGCGGTGTCAGCACCAGAAGCCGCCCCGGCAAGGTTACGGCGGCGGTCAGACGTGCACCTTTTTCGCCAATGATATCTTTGACGATTTGTACCAACGCGGTATCGCCTTCGCGCATGAAGCCGCTGATGCCCTTTTCCGGGGCGATCTCGCGCCCCTGTGCCAGGGCCAGCGCTTCCCGTGCGCCCAGAAAGCCTGCCTTGTCCATTCCGATATCGACAAAGGCGGCCTGAATGGCCGGAACCAGCTTGGTGACCCGGCCCAGGAAAATATCGCCGATCCGGCTGGCACCATGGCGTCCGCCATCTTCCAATACCGGGGTGCAGCACAGCTGCTGTAAGCGGCCGTTTTCGACGACGGCAACACGAACCTCGGCAGCACCGACATTGATCAGGATGGATTTGGTCATAGCTTCCACGGTACATCACAAATTTCGACTATGTGACAGTACCTATTCCTGTTCAGAAACGCTATCAGGGTGCGGTATTGCGTTTTGCTTCAAGGGAGTTTGATGGTCGCCATGAAGATCCTTGTTCCGGTCAAACGTGTTGTCGATGCGAATGTGCGTGTGCTGATTGATGCTGCTGGCACCGGCATACAGGTGGGTGGCCTGAAGATGTCGCTCAACCCCTACGACGAAACCGCGGTTGAAGAAGCCGTGCGGTTTAAAGAACGCGGCTGGGCCGAGGAGGTGGTGGCGGTGACCATTGGCACCACGGCATCACAGGATGTGCTGCGGACCGCGCTGGCGCTGGGCTGTGACCGTGCCATCCTGATTGAGACTGAGACGGCACCGGAATCCTTGGCCGTTGCTGCGGCGCTAGCGGCGCTGGTCCGGCACGAGATGTTCGATCTGATCCTGGC
>JBAVPS010000158.1:0-2590 GCA_049693315.1 Rhizomicrobium sp.
GGGCAGCGATACGTCCGATGAAACCGTGACCAAAATCGAGGCCGCCACGACCGCCATCCAGTCGGCCATCAGTCAGATCAAGGCCACCGGCGCGGTCACGGCATCGACCGGATCGTAAGCCGCCGCACTCTGTCACACACATCAGGGAAACAAAAACATGTCAACTGCACTGCTTACCGCGGTGCTGGCGCTGCTTTCCAGCACCGGCACGCTGTCCTCTGTCGCCGTCACCATTTTGACCGAGCTGGGTGTCAGCGGCGATGCCGTCACCGTGCTCAAAGCCATCAGCACGGTGTTGTCGCAATCTTCCGTCATCGATAAAGCCGTCGAAAATATTGCGGCCCAGCTTAAAAAATGGTGCGAGGGCGATGCATCGGTATCGGCCGAGGATCTCATCGCGCTGTGCGATGCCATCAAGACGCAAAGCGCGTCGATCCAGGCCATCGTATGATGCCGGCGCCAGCGCAACTTTCCGATGCGGCCATCGCGCAAATCTGTTTCCGGCTTTATGCCGATACCCCGTCGGCCGATCCGTACTGGGATCATCTCTGGCCGCAGGATGGTGGCTTTGCCGCCCATAAGCGGGTTGGTGATGTTGATATCGTGGTCTGGCGCGGATCGGTCACCGCGAAGGACTGGCTGCTGAATTTCGACACTGTACCGGCCTTTGACGGCGCGCTCGGGCTGGTGCATGCCGGTTTCGTGCGGGGCGTCTGGCCGTTGCAGGATGCCATCACCATGGCGCTGGGCGCGCATGTCATTGTCACCGGTCACAGCCGGGGTGCGGCGCAGGCGACGCTGTTCGCCGGGCATCTGGCCGCCATCGGGCGGGCGCCTGTGCGGCTGGTCACCTTCGGCACACCCCGGCCGGGCTATCAGCAGCTGGCCGATGTGCTGGCGGCGGGCAAGGTCGCCATCGCGTCCTATAAAAATCTGAACGATCCGGTGACCGATGTGCCGTTCGCCGTCGACCTGATCGGCACACGGTGCGATCTGCCCTATGTCCATGTTGCACCGTTTATCCAGTTAGCAGTGCAGCCGGACGGTGGCGATGTGTGGGGCCCGGTCGCACCGCATCACTGGCAGCTTTACACCCGGGGCTTGGGTAACACCCCGCCGCCGGTGCCGCTGCCGTGGTGGCAAAAACTGCGGCGGGTGCTTGCGGGCTTGTGCGGGCAGCGGAATCCGCGCCAGCCGAACGAGGGTCCGCTAAGCGAGGAGAGGTGATCCCCACGCCGATGCCGTGAGCTGAACCGTATTGGCTGAATGCATTGATGCCCGGCTTGCGTGAACCGCGTGGCCGGGCTTTTCGTGTGTGTGGGGGGTTATAACCCTTTCCCATTATCTTCAAAATCTAAATTGAGTTCGTATGTATCACCATATCGTGGATACAAAGAATTAAGTTTATGCATGAAATCTTTCCAATCTTTACTTAATCGCATAACTGCAACTACGGCACCTAAGTGTTCACGTAATTTTGGATATCCAATATTACTTGTTAATTTCTGAAAATATTTATTTTTTGGTCGTCCGTTATTGTTTTTTTGAATAACACGTTTTAATTCTTCTAATACTCCCGGTGCAAGCCTCTTGTAAACAATGTCATTCGTGAGTAATCCAAAATATTGTGGCCTTAGAACATTGTCTTTAGGAAATTCAAGTCCTCTAAGTCTAAACATATGCTCATAATAATCTGCAGGAAATGTTTTTACCCATGGCTGTAATTCTTTATCTATAAATGCTTCAAGGATTTTGGATAGTGCATCTTTTGCACGGTCTTTTTGATAGCCTGTCGCTTCATCGACAAGAGCGACAATACCAACACGCGCAAACCCGCGAACTAGAATTTCACATTTTGCGGCAATGCCTAGCTGTTGTGTTTGGAGAATGCCCGCTTCGCGAGATTTAAGGACTGCTTCGCAGAGGTCAGCTAATAGTGTTGCCTCAAAACCGTGGGCGCGCGCGCCGTCTGGCGTAATGAACGGAATTGGGTTCGCGAATCGCTCCGCTAACTCACTGTCTATAAAGCGATTTATTCGTTCTCTAGATACAAACAGCTCGAGGCGATTCATACCCTTAATCATTGATCCGCCACGAGCCATGCCAACGGCTTGCGCAAAACCGTTCTGCGTAAGGACACGTGTTCCGTCTTCTAAAACGAAGCAGGGTATGGCGACATCGCCGATACACAGTGGGTGATTGATTGAACCGTGAGTTGCTCTTAGGAGTTTCGTTCCGGTATGTAGCCATCGTGTATTTGCAGCTTTTTTCGCGATCTCAATCCGTTTGTCCGGTGTCAAAGATTGAGCTCTAGCTGCTCCCCCCTTTGCCTTTCCTGTCGGTTCTGTCTTTTGAGTCACTTGCCACACCCTCCGCGCTGTAATGTTTATTATTAAATCTCTCCGGTTGTATAATGCAAGCATATTTATTTTTTATGCTTGCATTATATGAATGGTCTGATGGGTGCAGCTCGGCAGGGGCTGCACCTTAATGGGTCTGTCAGGAATTTCGTGTACGGGCGGGCGGTTGAACATAATTAGGCCATTGCCTTTGTGAAACGCATCCCGAAGAGGATAGCGAACTGGGCCTT
>JBAVPS010000159.1:0-3133 GCA_049693315.1 Rhizomicrobium sp.
CCAGCCTTCATCCGTATACGTCCAGTCCGTCAGGGCAAACTTTTCTTCCCATGCCGGCAGCGACACTGGCACCGAGCCATCGGCATTGACGATCAGCGAGGCACCATCGAACACTACCTCGTCCTGACCACCAACCTGATTGAGATAGACCAGCGGTACACCGCATTCGCCCACGCGCTGGCGCACCAGCTGCAGGCGGACATCTTCCTTGCCGGTTTCAAACGGCGAGCCGTTGGGCACCAGCATCAGTTCGGCCCCGGCGGATGCCAGATGCTGCATAGCGGCGGGGGTCCAGATGTCTTCGCAGATCGGCAGACCAAGGCGCACACCGCGCACCGTCACCGGTTCGGGCAGGGGGCCAGCGCTAAAGACCCGCTTTTCATCGAACACGCCGTAATTGGGCAGATCATATTTGCGGCTGACCGCCACCACATGACCGCCATCAAGCACGGCCACGGCATTATAGAGCGCACCGTCCACCACCCAGGGTGTGCCGATCAGCACAGCCGGGCCGGTGACGGTATCTTTGGCGAGTTCTTCGATGGCCGCGCGGGCATCGGCCTGGAACGCTTGCTTGAGGACCAAATCTTCCGGCGGATAGCCGATGATAAACAGTTCGGTAAACAGCAGAAGGTCGGCCCCGGCACTTTCAGCGGCGGCACGGGCAACCCGCGCCTTGGCAAGGTTACCGGCAATATCGCCCATGCACGGGTTGAGCTGAGCTACAGCAATGCGCAAGTGTTCCATCATAGCCCGCTATTTAGCGTGCCAGCCCGTCAATAAAAAGGCGAAACTGTAAGAATCAGGCGGCGGCGGGAACGGCAATCCCGGGCAGATGCTGCGGCAGCGGCATGCTGCGTTCGGCAGCGTCGTCGATCATCAGCGCGGTGGCCAGAGCATTACGCGCCTGACGGGCACGCACCAGGGGCTCGGTCTTGGTCTGCACGGCCCGGACGAAACCGGAAACCGATTCGCCCAGCGGATCGTCCATCTGCAGCGCCTTGAGCGGGCGCGGCGTGGTGTTGATGACCTGACGGGTCAAAAAGTCGATTTCAACCACACCGTCAGCGTAAACCACCCGCATACCGCGCTTACGCTCGGCAATACGGCTGGCGGTCAGGCGGGCGACAGCGCCATTTTCGAAAACGGCAACGGCCTCAACCTCGTCCGGGTAGGCGGACTTTTCCATCCGGCCCGACGCCTTGACGTTGCGGACCTTGCCCGGAACCAGCTGATGGACCAGATCGAGATCGTGGATCATCAGATCGAGCACGATGCTGACGTCAGCACCACGGCCGGACCACGGGCCCATGCGCCAGCAGGAAACCTCAAGCGGCACTTCGTCGTAATCCAGAAGACCGGTGCGCGAAAAAACAAAGCGTTCCTGATGGTCAACGGTCAGAACCTTGCCGAACTTTTCCGACAATTCGATCAGCTCGTCCGCTTCTTCCAGTGTGGTGGCGATGGGCTTTTCAACCAGCACATTGGCACCGGAATTGAGGAAAGCCCGTACAATCTCGGCATGGGTTACCGCCGGGGTGGCGACCGTGACCAGATCGACCTTACCCAACAGATCACGCCAGTCAGCCGTTACGGCGACACTGTGCAGATCGGACATGGCTTTGCGCGCGGCTGCCGACGGATCGGCAACGGCGACCAGTTCCACCCCATCAATCGCGCGATACTTGGCGGCGTGATGACGGCCGAACGCCCCGGCGCCGATGACGGCGGCCTTGAGCGTGGTGGAGTTGGTGCTGGCGATACGCATGGGTGACACGAGGCAAACCTCACAATTTGACCTAATTTCTTGAGCATATAAGTGGTCGCGCCGCGTCCCAGATGCGAGTCATAAAATATTGCGCCTTGTTACACCAAAGGGCGCAGGTGATTGAAACTGGACGATAATCGGGGTCAACGATACCTTACCGGAACGGCTAAAAGCCTATAGTTCCAAGGGAAAATTGATTAAAATCACCAAATCAGAGACTATAACGCTTACGTCATAAAGCTCACGAAACAACGCCCGCCAGAGCTGAAATATTATTTCTTTGAACCCGCCATAGCCGCCGCCCAGGCCATGGCAATGGCATAAGCCAGCATCAGGGGGGCCAAACCGATCAGCAGCCCGCCCCCGATTCCGGCAAGAAAGCTGCACGAGAACAGGGCATAGATGCCCCCTATATAAAGTGCGTAGATCCCCGCCAGCGAGATCAGGCCAAGCAGGATTGCTACCGCCACTGAGCCCATACCGCCCGCGTCATCCGATAACCGGATAATCGTGGCGGTGATTTTCAGGCGGGACAGCGCCGAGCCGAGATAGATGATGGCCAGACACCAGGTGATGCCAGAGGTGAAAATCCGCCCGCCATCGATCATGCAGGGCCTGAGCATCGCCACCAGCGCACGCTGACCCGGAATAGCGGAGTAAAGCGCCCGCTCCAGCGCCGCCGACAGCGTGCCATCCAGATGCCAGGGGGCGAAAAATACCTGATTAATGAAGCTGATAAGGGTAAAGGCGACAAACACCGCCTCGTTAAAGCCGACAATAAAGACAAAAGGGCGGTGCGGTGCGCCATGGCGGGCCAGAACCAGATAGCCCGCGGCAAAAACCAGCCCAAGGGCGGCAAACAACACCACCGGCAAGGCGATGACCGCGCCAAACCGGACCAGATCACCGCCCGCCGACCAATACCAGCCGCTGGCCAGCCCACCGGCATAAAGGCAGAAGATGATCCAGGCCTTAGCCAGAAGTCGGGCCAACCCAGTCATGTGCGCACCCTGCCCGGCCCCCGCCTCACGCGGCGGAAGCCTGAGCCTGTTTAATCCGTTCGGCCCGGAGCGATTCCGATAGCTGGAAAGCCAGTTCCAGCGCCTGACTGGCGTTGAGGCGCGGATCGCAATGGGTGTGATAGCGCTTCTGCAGATCCTCGTCGCCAATCGCCTGCGCACCGCCCAGACATTCGGTAACGTTCTGACCGGTCATCTCGAAATGGACGCCACCGGCATAGGTACCTTCGGCGCGATGGACCTCGAAAAAGGTCTTCACTTCTTTCAGGATGCGATCGAAGGGCCGCGTCTTGTAACCGGTGGGCGATTTGATGGTGTTGCCATGCATCGGATCGCAGGACCACAC
>JBAVPS010000160.1:0-3087 GCA_049693315.1 Rhizomicrobium sp.
ATGCGCTGCTGCGCGCCGAACCGAGCTATTATAGGAAACATCAGGTGCCCGGTCAGCCATGGCCGGGTGTTTCCTATGCGAGGTAATCTTTTTTTTTGGGGGGGGGGCGTTTGAGGGGCGAAGCCAGCTTCACAATATGATTTTATAACATTTACAGTAGGTTATAAAATTAAATGGCGGATGGGGTGGGATTCGAACCCACGGAAGGTTTCCCTTCGCCGGTTTTCAAGACCGGTGCCTTAAACCGCTCGGCCACCCATCCGCGTTAACGGTGCAATGCCCGATAGTGCGAAAGTCGTCAAGCGTCTTTACAGTTTTGGGTCACACTCTTCGTAAATGGTGTGACTGGGGCCTTAGAATTTCTGGGGCCGGACGAGGCAGGACTTACGGCTTTTTTGGCCTTGGTTCGGTTCCAAAACAGACACTTACACGTTTTTGCGCTTTGCGCTCGTAGCTGCCATCGTTTAGCAATAGGGCCATGGTGGTAGATATGAGTCGCGCGCGACAGCAATTAGCAGCTGTATCATTTGTCTGTGCTCTGGTGGCGGGTTGCCAGACGGCTCCGCCCCCTGCGCCGCCGGTGCATGCGCCCAAACCTGCTGCGGTGTACAAGGTCGGCGCGCCTTATCAGATCGGCGGCACCTGGTACTATCCGCAAGAGCAGCCGGATTACGATGAAACCGGCGTTGCCTCGTGGTACGGGCCGGGCTTTTACGGCAGAACCACCGCCAATGGCGAAGTTTATGATGCCGGCGATCTGACCGCCGCTCACCGCACCTTACCGATGCCGGTCAATGTTCAGGTGACGAATCTGGAGAACGGCAAATCGATGGTGCTGCGCGTCAATGACCGCGGTCCCTTTGCTAAGGGGCGTATCATCGACGTTTCAGAGCATGCCGCCCAGCTTCTGGGGTTCCATCAGCAGGGCGTGACCAAGGTTCGTGTCACCTATATTGGCGTGGCCGATATTAACGGCAAACCTGCCGATACCACACCGGTCGGCGTTGCGACCGCGGCCAAGGCTGCCCCGCAAGGCAAGATCGAAAGCGGTGGGCTGGATGCGTTGCCGGGTGCAAAGGTGGCCCCCGGCCATCAGCCTGCGCCAAAAGCTGTGGCGCAGGCCACCGCACCGCCGCCGCTCGCGCCCCATCCGACCGGGCAGGTCAGTGAGGTGCCGGTTCCTGCTGCGACCCATTTGTATGTGCAGGTTGGTGCCTTCGCCAATCATGAAAATGCCCGTCGTCTGATGTTTAAACTCGGGGCCGGGGTACAGATTTATCCTGTCGTGCGCGGTAATACGACGATCTATCGCCTGCGCCTTGGTCCCTTTGATCAGGACAGCGATGCTGAAGCCGCGTTGAGCCGTGTGATGGCTTCCGGCAGTCAGGACGCACAGATTGTTGTTGATCAATAAGTCTTAACAATCATTCGTCGGGGCGTTGGGGTAATCTTTCTTCTGGTCGTGATCTTTTGGAGTACGTAATGCGACGTTGGTTTTTGCTTTTCCTGTCGGTTTTTGCCCTTTTGGCGGCCCCTGCCGCCGCCCAGATAGACACGGTTGCCGAACATGCCGTGCTGATGGATGCCGATACCGGTCAGGTGCTGTGGCAGAAGGACGGCTTTGCCCCGATGCCACCGGCATCGATGAGCAAGCTGATGACGCTGGAGCTGTTGTTCCAACGCCTCAAAGATGGCCGGGTCAAGCTGAACGACACCTTCCTGGTTTCGGAACGGGCGTGGCGTACACAGGGCTCGCGCATGTTTGTGCAGGTCGGCAGCCGGGTGACGGTGGAAAACCTGATCCGCGGTATCATCATTCAGTCGGGTAACGATGCCTGCATGACGGTGGCCGAGGCTTTGGGCGGCACCATGGAAAACTTCGCCACCATGATGAACCAGCGCGCCAAAGAGCTGGGTCTGAAAAATTCGCATTTCGTCAATCCGGACGGGCTGCCCGATCCGGCTGGTCAGATGATGTCGGCCTATGATCTGGCGGTGCTGGCGCGGCATCTCAATCAGGACTATCCGGCCTATTATCACTTCTTCAGCGAACCGAGCTTCACCTGGAACAATATTCAGCAGCACAACCGCAATATGTTCCTGTTCAAGTTCCATGGCGCCGATGGCCTAAAAACCGGCCACACGGATGCGGCGGGCTATGGCGTGGTGGCCTCGGCCAATGTGAATGGCGAACGGCTTATTCTGGTGCTGAACGGTCTGCGTTACCCCGATCTCGATAAGGTGGACCCGCGTAAAGGCGATCTGCTGGCCGAAAACCGCCGTGGCGAAGAAGCCGCCAAGGTGATGAACCTGGCCTATATGGAGTTTCGCCGTTACCCGCTGTTCAAGCAGGGTGAGGTGATCGACAATCTTGAGGTTTGGGGTGGCTCGGAAAGCAAGGTTCCGGTTACGGCGGGCAAAGCGCTCAGCGTGATGCTGCCGGTCGAAAACCGGTCGCAGATGAAGGTGGCTTTGCATTATAACAAGCCGCTGATGGCGCCGATCACCAAGGGCCAGCAGGTTGGCACATTGGTGGTAACGGCACCGGGCTCCTCGCTTGAGGTGCCGGTCTATGCCGCCGAAGATGTTTCGCATGGCGGTATTTTCAGCCGGATCCGTATGGGTTTCACCGGTCTGTTTGGTAAGCATTGATCATGGCAACCTCGGGCCATTTCATCACCTTCGAAGGCGGCGACGGATCGGGTAAAACGACCCAAATCAAAGCGTTAGCCGCCGCCCTTGAAGCACGTGGCATCGCCGTGACGCTGACGCGTGAGCCCGGCGGTTCGCCCGGGGCCGAGGATATCCGCACTCTGCTGGTTACCGGAACGCCGGGCCGTTGGGATCCGCTGAGCGAGACTTTGTTGCTCTATGCCGCCCGGCACGATCATGTTGTGCGGGTGATTAAACCGGCACTGGCCGAAGGAAAATGGGTGCTGTGCGACCGCTTTTCGGACTCGACCTATGCCTATCAGGGCGCTGGTGGCGGCCTGAATCGTGAAACCATCCGGCGCATTGAATCGGTTTCGATCGAGGATTTTAAGCCGGAACTGACCCTGGTGCTGGATCTGCCGGTAGAGATTGGCC
>JBAVPS010000161.1:0-8579 GCA_049693315.1 Rhizomicrobium sp.
GTTGATGCCTCGATTGCGGTCAGCCTGCTGGCCTGACCGCAACCGGTTTTAGCGACCATTTTTACACGACCGCGTTATAGACAATCGCGCTGGCGGTGGGTCTGTAGTTTGACTTGGGCGCCGTATAGGTGCGCATGGCATTACGTTTTTGGTGAATGTCGTCGGCGACCGCCCGGATGATGCCTTCCGAGGCATTTTTTACACGTTTTATGTAGCGCATATGAAGCTGCAGCAGCTCGCGGAACTTTTTTGTCACCGCAAGGAAGTTACGGCGCAGATCCAGCGGCAGAGATCTGGCGGCTTCCATATCGATGGATTTGATCTCGCGACTATAGAGGATCGACAGCTTCTGGATGTCGGGCTCGTTCATGCGCATAGTTTTGGGGCGGCCAACTTTAAGCGCATCAATGTCGGCTTGTAATGCCTCCATCATGCGCTCGGCCATCTTGATCAGTTGCTCCATCTTTTGCGCGTCGGTCATCATGAGGCACGCTCCTGTATTGCGATCAATTCCTTGAGAATGTTTTTGGCCAGGCCAAAGCCGCCCTGGTCGGAAATCTGCTTGCCATATTCGTCAACCACCATCGAGCGGAACATTTCTTCGCCGGTACCGCCGCCAAATTCACTGTCGGTGGAAACCCCGGCATACATTTCCTTGAGCATCTGCGAGATAAAGACACCCTCAAAATCTTTGGCGGCTTTTTGCGCGGCGGCCATATTGATGGCGCGGCCCGGCTTGGTGACCGAAGCGGAATTCAGTGCCAGGCTGGCTGTATCGGCGTTCAGATCTGCACTCATCCGATCACCTCAATTTCAGCCTGTAAGGCCCCGGCGGCTTTGATTGCCTGTAAGATCGCGATGATGTCGCGCGGCCCCACACCCATGGCGTTCAGGCCATCGACAAGCTGCTGTAACGAGACGCCTTCGCTTAAAGCGACGGTCCGGCGGCCACGATTATCATCGGCGATGGTCTGTGCCGTAAAGCGTGACATCGGGTCGGCCGGGTTTTCGCGCACGCGCACGGTCAGATTACCCTGAGCAATCGCCACGGTGGAAATGCGCACGTCCGATCCCATGACAATGACGCCGGATTGTTCGTTGACGATCACTTTGGCGGGCTTATCGGGTTCGACTTTCAGCTGTTCTATGTCGGTCAGAAGGCCGGTCGCCCCGCCAGTATAGTTGGCCGGAATGTCGAGCCGCACGGTTGACGGGTCCAGCGTCTGGGCCACCGCGCCACCAATATAGGTGTTCACCGCCGAAGAAATCCGTGTGGCGGTGGTCAGGTCGGGATTACGCAAAGACAGCCTAAGGCTTTTGGCGGCGCGCAAATTATAGCCGACCTCGCGTTCGATCGATGCCCCGTTGGCGATGCGCCCGTTGGTCAGCACGTTACGGTTGGAAGTGGTCGATGGTACCTGGGCGGTGAAGCTGTTGATGATCACCGGCCCCTGCGCCAGGGCGTAAATCTGGCCATCGGCACCCATCAGCGAGGTCACCACCAGCGTGCCGCCCTGCAGGGATTTGGCATCGCCCATGGCGCTGACCGTCACGTCAATGCGCGATCCCTGCGCGGCAAACGAGGCCATGTTGGCCGTCACCATCACCGCGGCAGTATCTTTGGTTTTCATGGTGTCGCCACGGGTATTGACGCCCAGGCGCTCCAACATGCTCTGAATGCTTTTTTGGGTGAAGGGGGCGTTCGTCAGCATATCGCCGGTGCCGTTCAGGCCGACCACCAGGCCATAGCCGACCAGCACGTTGTCGCGCACGCCTTCAATATCAACCAGGTCTTTGATCCGCGAATAGGCCATTGCCGGTGTGGAAAAGCCCACCGACATAGCCAGCGTTATCGCGGCTACCCACAGGAAACGTACGATCTGTTTCGACACCATGTTCATGCCTGGCTTCTGCCTTCTGCTGATGGGCACTTTGCCCCGCCCATCCACATGCGAGTTTCATGCCGCGCGCCGCGGCTATTTTTTCTTTATATATCAACAAGATGGTGTGGAGTTGGTGGGGCCTGGATTCGCCGCCCGGCAGATTCTTCCCGGCAAAAGCTGACCCGTGCTGTATGCGGTTCAACGTGCATTTGCAGGGGCTTCGGGGGAGCGGCAAAAAAACGGTCTGCACTTTGCCGGAAAATGCTCTAGATAGAGCCGGAACAAAAACGGGAAAAACCGGTATGGCTTCGGATTACAAGGATTATCAACTGGTTATCGTCCGCCATGGCGAAAGCGAGTGGAACAAGCTCAACCTGTTCACCGGCTGGCGCGACGTTAAACTGTCGGAACAAGGGACGCAGGAAGCCCGCGGTGCGGGTAAGACGCTGCTGAAGGAAGGCTTTAGCTTCGATATTGCCTACACCTCGCTGCTAACGCGTGCGATTCACACCCTCTACCTCGCGGAAGAGGAAATGGGCTGCCTGTGGCTGCCGGTGAAGAAGCATTGGCGCCTCAACGAACGCCATTACGGCGCGCTGCAGGGCCAGAACAAGCTGGAAGCGGTCGAGAAATTCGGCGACGAACAGGTCAAGATCTGGCGCCGTTCCTATGACGTGCCGCCGCCGCCGGTCGAAACCTCCTCGCCCGACTATCCGCGTGCTGATCGCCGCTATGCCGAAGTTGCGGAAAAAGACCTGCCGCGTTCGGAAAGCCTGAAAGACGTGCTGGCCCGCGTCATGCCGTTCTGGGAAGAATTTGTCCTGCCCGACCTCAAGGCTGGCAAGCGCGTTCTGATCGCGGCGCATGGCAACTCGCTGCGTGCGCTTCTGAAGTATCTCGAAGGCGTCAGCGACGAGGATATCATTGGCGTCGATCTGCCGACCGGTTTCCCCAAGGCCTATCGCCTGAACGCAGAATACAAGGCTGCTGATGCGAAATTCGTCGGCGACCAGGCTGAACTGGAACGCCGTATCAACGCGGTCAAGGCGCAGACCAAAAAGGCGTAATTCCGCCTTTTTGCTTTCGGTGCTGGCGGGGGCGGTGCTTTTGGGCGCCGCCGATACCCCGCCGGCATCTTTGCGCCATCATACCCCGCCGACGGCCCAGCTTGCCGGCGTGCGGCTTGTTGCGCGCAACAAAGACGATAAATCCCCTGATCCTGATCTTTCCGGCGCGGTGCCAGCCAGCGCCATTGATAAATTGCCCAGCACGGCGACGCAGGTCCGATCTCTGCGCAGCACCATTGCCCAGCAGAAACCCGAGCTCGACGACGCCCAGAAAAGTCGCGATGCGCTGGCCGATGCGGCAAGGCTGCTCCATCAGAAACTGGTTGATACCGCCGCCCGGATACAGGGGCTTGAGGCGGAAAAGCTGCGCCTCGATCGCGAAATTCCGCGGCTGACCGCCGAAAACGCCAAACTTTCCGCAGGCTTTGCCAAGGATCGTCGGGCCGTGGCCCGTCTGGTGGCAACGCTGGAGCGCTTGCAACACACCCTGCCCCCGGCGATGGTGCTCAAATCCGATGATGCCCTGGGCGCGGCCCGCGCTGCCATGATGATGGGTGCCACGCTGCCGGATATTTATAAGCGGGCCGCGGTGCTGGCCAAACGGATCGAACATACCCGTGCCGTGCGCGAAACCCTGATCGCCCGCCGCCGCGAGGCTGCCGCCAACAGCATGCAGATGGCGCGGGCGGAAGGCGATTTGACCAGGCTTCTGTCGGTGCGTCAGGCTCAGGCCGCCGGTGCGGCGGCACAATACGACACGCTGAAAAAGAAATTCGACGAGGTCGCCTCGCGCGCGGCCAGCCTGCAAATGCTGCTCGACGAGACCTCGGTTCTGCGTAACACCCCGGCGGCGCAGGGCATTGTCACCGTGACGGCACAAGGAACGGGCGGTGCCACCACGCAGCACCTGATCCATCCGGTGGCGGGCGATGCCCGTCCGGGCGGCGTCGATGGCGTGGGCGGGGCGGACGCGCCGGGCCAGACTTTCACTACGCTGTCCGGTGCTCAGGTTGTGGCCCCCGCCGATGCCAGTGTGTTGTTCGCCGGTTCGTACCAGAAAACCGGCCTAGTCTTGATCTTAGAATTGGCAAACGGTTACGATGCGGTTCTGGCCGGGCTGGGACGAATCGATGTGCACCTCGGCGATCGCGTACTGGCCGGTGAACCTGTGGGGAAAATGCCCGCAGGCGCGGGGCAGCCGCCGAGCTTGTATTTAGAACTTCGCCATAATGGGCGTGGTATTAATCCGGCACCCTTTTTCAACGCCGGGTCAAGGAAAGCAAAGAGACCATGAAGCGCTTCTTGTTCGCCACCCTCTGCGCGATGATCGGCTTCGGTGCCGCGTTCTGCATTTTACCCGCGGCGGGTGCCGGTGGCGATGCGGGCGTCTATCACCAGCTTGATCTGTTCAGCGAAGCCTTTGAAACGGTGCGGGCCAAATATGTCCGCCCGGTGCAGGACAGCGAACTGATCGATGCCGCGATCGAGGGCATGGTCTCCTCGCTCGATCCGCATTCGAGCTATTTCACCGCCAAGGAATTCTCCGACTTCCAGGTCCAGACCACCGGCGAATTCGGTGGCGTCGGTATCGAGGTGTCGGCGGAAGATGGTCTGGTCAAGGTCGTCTCGCCGATCGATGATACCCCTGCCGCCAAGGCTGGCATCAAGCCGGGTGATTACATCGCTGCGGTCAACGGTGTCTCGGTTCAGGGCCTGCCGCTCGATCAGGCGCTCGACAAAATGCGGGGGCCTGCCGGCTCCAAGGTGACGCTGACCATCCTGCGCAATGGCGAAAAAAAGCCGTTCGACGTCACCATGGTGCGCGCTGTGATCCGGGTTGAACGGGTCAAATGGCATGCCGAAGGCGATGTCGGGTACATCCGCCTGACCGGCTTTAACGAACAGACTGCTGCCGACATGGAAAAGGCGGTCAAGGAACTTAAAAAGAAGATCGGCCCGAATTTGAAGGGCTGGGTCCTCGATCTGCGCAACAACCCCGGTGGTTTGTTCGATCAGGCCGTGGCGGTGTCGGATGATTTCCTCACCTCGGGCGAGGTGGTTTCCACCCGTGGCCGTCTGCCGGAAGAAACCAAGCGCTATAACGCGGAAAAAGGCGATGTCCTTGGCGGCAAGCCGCTGGTGGTGCTGATCAATGGTGGTTCGGCGTCGTCGTCGGAAATCGTTGCCGGTGCGTTGCAGGATCATAAGCGCGCCACGCTGATCGGCATGAAGTCGTTCGGTAAGGGGTCAGTCCAGTCGGTCATCCCCTTAAGCCAGAATGGCGGGGCGCTGAAGATCACCACGGCACGCTACTATACGCCGTCGGGCCGTTCGATTCAGGCCGAAGGCATTGTGCCCAATATCGTTGTGGCCCAGGGCGACGAAGACAATCTGACCAAGGTGGAACGGCCGAGCGAAGCCGATCTGCCCGGCCATCTGGCGGGTGGCGATGCCAAAAACGCCGACAAGATGGTTACGGTCATTCTGCCGGCACCGGGCAAGAAGTATGACGACTTCCAGCTCAGCTATGCCCTCGACGTGCTGCGGGATAAGAAAACCGTGGCGACCGTGGAAAAAAAGCAGTCTTTGCAGAACAATTAACCATTCTGCGAGATTTAGTGTCTTAAATGGGCGGGATCCATATCCCGCCCATTTTCATGCACCCCCGGGGGCTTGAGGATGAGCAGAAATTCCGGTGGCGTAAAAGCCGATGGCAGATGACACGCAAAAACCACAAGGTGCCTTACGGCGTGCCGTCAGGGCACTGTCGCCTGCCTATTTTACGGTGATTTTGCTGCTGACCGGCGTGTGGTTTGCCGTAACTTTTTTCGGTGATCCCCAGGCGGGCATGGCCAGCGTTAAAATAACCGTGGCCCCGCCGGTGGCGGTTGCTGCCAAGAAAACGGAAGAAGCCGCCAAGCCCGCCCCCCCTGCCAAGACCGAGCCCGCTGCCCCGCCTAAGGATGGCCTGATCGAACAGACCGCGCAGGGGCCGCTGCCGCGCATTGCTGCCGATGGCACTACACCGATGCAGGCTTATGCGGGGGTTGCGCCTGCTGGCAAAGAGCCCCGCATTGCGATCATTGTCGGTGGTTTCGGTATTAACCCCAAGGCCAGTCTGAACGCACTGACGCTGCTGCCCGCCGGGGTGACCTTTGCCTTCATCCCCTATGCTTTCGGGGCCGATCAGATGGCGATGGTTGCCCACCAGAAGGGCCACGAGATTCTGGTTCAGATCCCGATGGAGCCCTATGACTATCCCGACAATGATGCTGGCCCCTATACGCTGCGCACCAGTTCAGACGATGTCTCGAATATGCAGCGGCTGGTCTGGGTGCTGACCCGGATGGGCGGCTATACCGGTGCCATGCCGCTGATGGGTGAGAAGTTTCTTACCGACCCCAGTTCGATTTCGCCGGTTTTATCGTTTCTGGCCCGGCGCGGTTTGCTGTTCATCGACAACCATGCCGGACGTGGTGGTGCCAGCGGTGTGGCGGCGGGTAAGGCTGGCACGGCTTATGGTCATGCCGATGTCGCCATTGATGACGTTCCCGATGCGACGGCAATTGACCGCCAGCTGGCCGAGCTGGAAAAAATCGCCCGCGCCAAGGGCCGTGCCATCGGCTATGCCCGGCTTTATCCGGTCACGATTGACCGGATCAGCCGCTGGCAGGAGACCCTGGCGGCCAAGGGTGTTGTGCTGGCACCGGCCTCGGCGGTAGTTTCCGCGCCGAAGCCCGTTTCCTCCCCCTCTGTTGCCAAAGCGTCGAAATGAACGATAAAGCCAAGACCCTGCCCTATCGCCCCAATGTCGGGATTCTGTTGCTCAATGCGCAGGGTCTGATTTTCGCCGGTCGGCGTATCGATCAGACCATCGAATCCTGGCAGATGCCGCAGGGCGGCATCGACGACGGGGAAACGCCTGTCGTGGCCGCGTTGCGCGAATTACAGGAAGAAGTCGGCACCGACAAAGCCCGTCTGCTGCATGAGAATGATCGCTGGCTGAGCTATGATCTGCCCGATCATCTGATCGGCGTCGCACTGCATGGTAAGTTCCGCGGCCAGAAGCAGAAATGGGTGGCATTGCGCTTTACTGGCACGGATGCCGATATCGCCATCGCCACAGCCGAGCCGGAATTCGACCAGTGGAAATGGGCCAGCGCCGACGAGCTGATGGTGCTGATCGTGCCGTTCAAGCGCGATATCTATCGCGAGGTTTTTGCGGACTTCGCCGATCTGATCGGTAAACCGGCTTAAAAAAAGCCGGTTTATTTCAGCGGGCTATTTCTTCTTCGGCTTTTCCATATCTTTCATGAAACCCTTCAGGGTATCGACCGCTGCCACCTGCGCCGCCGCCTGGCGGAAGGCCAGTCCCCGCATATCGGTGCGCTGGGTGACGATACCGAAGGCTTTGCCATCGGGCGAGGCATTCATCAGCGCGGTATAGCGGGCGCGGACCCGGTTCAGGCTGGTTTCATCGCCAGCCAGCGCATAGGCAACGGCGGTGCGCAAAATCTGCTGGCGTTCGCCTTCGGTCAGTGCGGTGGCGTCGTTCCAGCGGTTGCCTAAGGATACTTCCATATGCTGTCCGGCAGCGGGCCAGTTGGCGCTTTTCCAGTAGACATCCGCGCGGAACCGATCCGCATCGGCGGATTTATCGACCCCGATCAGATCCAGTGCTTCGTCCCAGCGTTTTAGGTCGGCCAAAGCGCGGGCCTGTAACAGCAGGCGTTGCTCGGCAACATCGTCCGGCATCGCTGAAATCCGCGTGGTCAGCAGCGTTTCCAATGCCACCTGTGGCTTGTGGTCCATCAACTGCACCGCCGCCAGTTTGGCGGCGACCTGGGCGCGGCCCATACCATCCAGTCGCTGGGTGACCTGATATTGCAGCAGGTCCGCGGCGGGGCCAAGCAGATCAACCGCGGTCAGCCGGTCGGCCATATGACGGATCATCTCGTCGCCATCAGGGCCAATCGGGGTCAGGTCAATGAAATCATAGAACAGTCCCAACGCATCGGGCGGCGGCATGTTATCGGCCCGGCCACGCAGGAACATGTCCGAGAACAGCGTCCGCATCTGGTCCTGGGCCCGGCTGGCGGCATCGGTTCCGGTGAAATATTTGGCCACAACGCGCAAGTCGCCTAAGCCGTCACGCCATTTCTTTTGCTTGAAATAGAGCATCGCCAGCTTATTGAGGGTTTTGATTTCCAGCGAGTCCCCGCGCCAGCGAAAGCGTAACCGCTCCAGCGCGTTAATCGCCTGTTCCGGTGTCACCTGACCCGACTGCAAACCGGCATCGATGCGATAATACAGCGCTTCGGCCGCGGCACGCGGATCATTGCCGCGTTCGACCGCCGCAAACAGCTGGTCGGCGGTGCGTTTGTCGCCCCACAGCGCATAGTAGCGCGCACGGATCAGATCGGCCCGCGCTTTCAGCGTGTCGGGTACATCGGCGGGCATCATGTCGATATGTTTCTTGGCCTCGTCCCGCCGACCGGTGGCCAGCGCAGCCTCCGCGGCGGCCAGATGTACCCTGGCCTGAATATCGCTGCGATACCGATTTAACACCGGCGCGGCGCGTTCCAGATTGGCGGCGGCGCTTTCGTAATTTTCCAGCGCGGCATCGGCC
>JBAVPS010000162.1:0-5772 GCA_049693315.1 Rhizomicrobium sp.
GGACGGCACGCGAATACCGCCCTGGAACGACAGCATCGAACAGATGTTGATGATCTTACCAGCGCCCTGCTTAATCATGACGCGGCCCGCCGCCTGGCAGCAGAAGAAGACCGATTTGAGATTGACGTTCATCACGTCATCCCAATCCTTCTCGGAAAAATCAACACTGTCGGCGCGGCGGATGATGCCGGCGTTGTTGACCAGAATGTCGATCCGGCCAAAGGCTTTGACCGTTTCTTCGACAATGCGGGCACAGGGTTCGATGCTCATCAGATTGGCATCGATCGTCAGAAAGCGACGGCCCACGGCCTTCACAAGCTTTTCGGTTTCTACCGGTGGCACAAAGCCAGCCACGGCGATGTCGGCGCCGGCCTCGGCCAGCGATACCGCGATGCCCTGCCCCAGCCCGGTATTCGCCCCGGTGATCAGCGCCACTTTGCCTTCAAGACTGAACGCGTTCATCAGCTTTCCCCTTATCTTTAGCGCAGCTGGTCAACAGAGATCACGTCCATGTCGGTGTAATCGACATTTTCGCCACCCATCGCCCAGATGAACGTATAATTGCTGGTCCCGGCGGCCATATGCACCGACCAGGGCGGCGAGATCACCGCTTCATCACTGGCCATCACGATATGGCGCAGATTGTCGGCTTCGCCCATGAAATGGAACACGCGGTTGTTCGGGCCATAATTGAAGTAGAAATAGACCTCCGAACGGCGGTCATGGGTGTGCGGCGGCATAGTGTTCCACACGCTACCCGCAGCCAGCGAGGTCACGCCGAGCAGCAGCTGGCACGACTTGCAGGTCTTCGGCACGATATACTGACGGATGACGCGCTCGTTCGAAGTCGCCAACGCACCGGCATTGATCGGCACAGCCTTTTCGACCGAGATTTTGACCGTCTCGTAACGGGCATAGGCGGGCGTCGAGGCCAGATAGAATTTCGCCGGATTGGCCGCGTCATCAGATGCAAAAATAATGTCGCTGCTGCCCATAGGAACGTAAAGACCGTCCTGCGGGATCATGTCGTATTTCGTCCCGTCCACAGTGACCGAACCGGCCCCGCCGACATTGACGATACCCAGCTCACGCCTTTCCAGGAACGGTTTACCCGCCGCTGAAGCGGGCTTTTCCTGTGCCGGCAAAGCAAGCGGCTTAGTCGTCGGCGTTGCACCGCCCACCACCATGCGTTCCACATGCGAATAAAACAGAGCAACTTCGCCCGGCACGAACAAACCCGAAATCAGATAGCGATCCCGTAAAGTTTGGTTGTCCACCCCATCCATGCTGTCAGGGGCAGTGGCGTAATAGGTCTTTTTATACATCGTCTAGAACCTCTCCGGCTGTTTCAGATACGCGACCGAACAGAAATGCGTTTCCATAGCCATTGGTAACCGGTGTCATAACACCTTTCAAGCTATTATAGCGAGATACCCCACTCTTAGACCGTATTACGATAAAAAATTACGATGACAGCGCTAACCTAAGCGACGCAAGTTGACGCAGGTTGACGCAAACTGACCGAAAATGACAAAAACTACGACATATCCAGCGCTGCGGTCGACTCCCGCACGATCAGTGCCGGAATAACCTCGATCGGGCCATCCGCAGTCGCAGCCCGTTCGCTTTGGCCATGAATCAGCATCTCCGCCGCCAACCGCCCCATCTCGTGGATCGGCAGTCGAACCGAGGTCAGGAGCGGCCACATGCGCGAAGCGATCGGGCTGTCATCAAAGCCGATAACCGAAAGATCGCGCGGTATTTCCAGCCCGAAATTACGCGCCGCCATATAGACGCCGCTGGCCATTTCGTCATTACCGGTAAAAATCGCCGTCGGACGCGGATTAAGCGACAACAAAGCCTCCGCCGCTGCCAGACCACTTTCAAAGGTATAAGCAGCCTCGCGGTCATACTCTGCATCAAGCGTCAAACCGCACTCGGTCAGCCCCGCAACGAATCCGCGACGGCGCTCATGGGCCGACAAAAAGCTCGACGGCCCCGAAATGTGGGCGATCACCTTGTGACCAAGCCCGGCCAGATGGCGGGCGGCATCGGCGGCACCCGCACTGTCATGGGTCACCACCATGGTGCGGGGGGTATCAAGCGAAATAGCCGCGATACGAACATAGGGACAATCGATGTCACGCAGCATTTCGACCAGGGTTTCGTCTTCCGAAACCGACGGCGGCAGCACCACACCGGCCAGCTTCTGCCGTTCAATAAATTCGCGCATATCCGAAAGGAAATGCGGCTGCATCCGGTTACAGGGGCGGATCACCAGCTCGAACGGCGAAGGGCGCAGCGCGTCCAGAATGCCCTGCATCATGTTGACGACATATTGCGGCGTCGGATTGTCATAAATCATGCTGAACAGGAAGGCCCGGCGAAACGCCAGCCCACGGGCCTGCGGATCGGGGGTAAACCCAGCCTCACGGATGATTTCTTTGATCTTGAGCCGCGTCTCTTCCTTGACGAAGGGGGAGTCATTAATGACCCGCGACACCGTCTTCTTCGATACGCCGGCCATACGGGCAATATCGTTGATGGTGGATTTCTTGCGGCTGTGCTCGGGTTCGAATCCTTGCGACGCGGGTTCGGCTTCGTCCGTTTTATTTTGCACGTCTACACCATCTATCCTGAGGCTATTTTAGCGCGGAGCCCATGAGGACTTAAAACATGGACTATGACAATTTTCAGTGCGTGTCACGCGTCAAGATGACACCGGTGCCATCCTGCCACGATCCCAAACCTGCTGCAACCGCTTAAGACTGAAGGCGTTTACGCAAAACCAGCTCTCCGCCGCCTGCCCGAACCATTTGTTAGCGGATATAGGCGTAAATAGTACGCCCGTTTTACCCGCCGACGAAAGAGCCGCCGTGAGCGAGGAAAAGCCGTCCCTTAGTGCAGAAAAAGCACTGCATCTGTTAGAAAAGCACGAGCGCGATGCGCCGGGCACGCTGTCATCACGCACCGATGCCGGCGATGATGTGCTGCGTTATCTGGCGCAAAATGGTGCAGTTGCCACCCGCTCCGCCGTGGCGGCCAACCCCACCACACCGGCCGATGCCAATCTGAGCCTGGCCAATGATGCCGCAGAAACCGTTCGCAGCGTGCTGGCGGCCAAAATCGGCAAGCTGTTTCCCGGTATGTTCATTGCCGAAGAAGAGCATCTGCGCAATTTGGCGATTCAAACTCTGGAACGGCTGGCCGCCGACGAAGCGGTCCGGGTGCGCAAAGTGCTGGCCGAAGAAATCAAACTGCTCGACTGTATTCCCAAACAGGTCATCACCCGGCTGGCCCAGGATGCCCACAGCGAAGTGTCCTCGCCAGTGGCAGAGTTTTCGCCACTGCTGACCGACGATGATCTGATCGAACTGGTGGCCGCCGCCGAAACCAATGCGGTGATGAATGCCGTGGCGCGGCGCAAAGGGCTGACCGACAGAGTTTCCGATGCGGTGATCGCCACTCAGGATACCGGCGTCGTCACCACCTTGCTGAAGAATGTCGATGCCTCCATCCGCAAGCAGACGCTGGACAAGCTGGTTACACAGGCGGCCGAGGTGGCCGAATGGCACGGCCCACTGGTGATGCGCACCGAATTGTCGCCCCGCGCAGTCAAACGCCTGTCGGCCTTCGTCACCACCGCATTGGTGCGCACACTGGTCGCCCGCAACAATATCGACGAAAAAACCCAGGCCCTGCTGACCAAGCGGCTGCAGGAACGCCGCCGGCTCGCTCAGGACCTGCGGCCGGGGGTTGAACTAAACAGCGAGGAAAGTGACGCCCTTGCCGATGTCGAAATGGCGGCCCGGTCCGGACTGCTCAACGACTCGTTCGTCGCCCGCGCGATTGAGGAGCGCCACCGCGAAACCGTGATCTGCGCCCTGGCCCGTCTCAACAATATCAACGACAAAGTCGTGCGCACCCTGCTGGAAGCCAACAGTGCCAAGGCCATCACCGCCCTGGTGTGGAAAGCCGGGCTGAATATGCGCACGGCCTATAACATCCAGACCACCGTGATGCGCCTGCCCGCCGACCAGCTTATGTCCGCCCGTGACGGCACCGAATTCCCCATGACCGAAGAGGAAATGCGTTGGCATTTGTCCTATGTCGGTCTTGAAAAGCAGTAAGACTTGCCGCTATAGAGGGGGCGTGCGGGTGTAGTTCAATGGTAGAACGGCAGCTTCCCAAGCTGCATACGAGAGTTCGATTCTCTTCACCCGCTCCAAAATCTTCACCAAAACTGGCCACCCACGCAATGACCGGCACAGGCTGGCCTTGGGCTGCGGTGCCTTAAACCAACTGTGCCAGTCAACTTTCCCGACCTCACAAACCATTGATCGCAAGCAGGCGGCGACCACCTTCGCACAAAGCTTGTGGCGTGATAGGCCCACAGCCATAGAGTGCCCCGCAAGATGGGCACCCGAGGAAATGTGCCTTTGTTTGTGGGAAGTTAACACCAATGCGAAACGCCCTGATACCGGTCGTGCTGACACTGTGCCTTACCGCAATGACAGCTGTGGGGCAGAGCGCCCCGCCCCCACCATACCGCGACGTGACGCTTGGTGCTGACGAACGGGCCGCCGATCTGGTCGCGCGCATGACGCTGGCAGAAAAGGCCGGGCAGCTCCATGACGAAGCCCCTGCAATACCCCGGCTGGGGGTTCCTGCCTATAACTGGTGGAGCGAGGGACTGCATGGCGTGGCCCGCGCCGGATATGCCACGGTGTTTCCGCAGGCAATCGGCATAGCGGCAATGTGGGATGCCCCCCTGACCCATGACATTGCTGACAGTATTGCCACCGAGTTTCGCGCCAAATATGTCCAAAGCGTCGGGGCCGACGGCAGTTCGAAAAAATACCGCGGCCTGACGGTATGGTCGCCCAACATCAACATCTTCCGCGACCCGCGCTGGGGCCGGGGGCAGGAAACCTATGGTGAAGACCCCTATCTGACTGCAAGGCTGGGCGTGTCCTTTATCCGCGGATTACAGGGATATGATCCGTACACGTATAAAACCGTAGCCACTGCCAAGCATTATGCGGTTCACAGCGGGCCGGAAGCCGATCGCCACCGCGAAGATGTCCACCCCACACCCTATGATCTGGAAGACACCTATCTGCCAGCCTTTCGCGCCGCCGTGACCGAAGCCAAAGTGGCCGCGGTGATGTGCGCCTATAATGCGGTTGACGGGGCACCAGCCTGCGGCAACACCGCCTTGCTCGACCGCCTGCGCACAGACTGGCATTTCACCGGTCATGTTGTTTCCGACTGCGCCGCGATTGCCGACTTTTTTCTGGAAAGTTCACACAATTATGTAAAGACACCGCAGGAAGCCGCCGCCAGCGCTATCCGCGCCGGAACCGATCTGTTCTGTGGTGAAAGTGGTTATAACAACAGCAGCGATGCACAGCCGATCATCGATGCCGTCAACCGGGGCCTGTTGCAGGAAGCGCTGGTGGATCGTGCTGCCCGACGGCTGTTCGAAGCCCGCATCCGGCTTGGGCTTTTTGATCCCCCGGCAAGCGGGCCCTACGCGCGCATTACCCCACGCGATAATGATACCCCGGCCCATCAGGCGCTGGCGCGCAAGGCGGCACAGCAATCGCTGGTACTGCTCAAAAATGACGGCTTGCTACCGCTGAAAACCACGCCCCAACGCATTGCCGTAATCGGCCCCAATGCCGACAGCGTTGATGCCTTGCTGGGCAATTATAACGGAACCCCATCGTACCCCGTAACGGTGCTGGCCGGTTTAAAGGTGCGTTTTCC
>JBAVPS010000163.1:0-2282 GCA_049693315.1 Rhizomicrobium sp.
CGACGGATCGCTGAAGGTCAGACCCGGCAGCATTGAGCTGGGATTGGGACGCGTCATCGAACGAGATGCCGCCACACGCACAATCAGACTATCAAACACCTCATACGATGCGTTGATGGAGGGCAGAATGGCCTGATAGGCCGTATTGGTCATCGCCATATAATAGGTGTTGGGCAGATAGGAACCATCAGACCGCGAGGAATTGCTTGCATCTGTAATTGTTACGGGACCGCTAATCGCCTGATCGGTTTCGATCCAGCGGATACCGGCATTATAGCGCAGGCTGTGATCGTTGATGTAGGCGTTACCATTGACTTCGAGGAAGAACCCCTTGGTCTTCTCCTGCACAGACCCAGAGCTGGCACCGGTGCTGGAAGACGTGACGAAGGAAGCCTGTTTCTCATAGTAGCTGTAATTGGTAGCGGCTTTCAGCTTCTTGATATTGATGGTCGGTGCACTGTTACCGTGAAAGTCAATGTAGTCCGAAACGCTTGACGCGGGGACGGAAGATCCCTGCAGGCTCGATTGCGTATAATAAGTCGGATAATAGGACGAATTGGTCGAGACACTGTCCAACCCGGTGCAGCTTGGCTGCGTGTTGGGCGATGCCGCCCAGCTTGAGGAATTTCCACCGCAAACCGATTGCTGGTAATAGTTGGTCGCTTCCAACGCCTCGATCGAGCGCAGCGTATCATCGTAATCGCCGCCGGCCTTTACACTAAACTCGTCACCGCCATAGGTGAATGAGCCGTGCAGCCCCTTAGTTGCGGTATAGCGTTTTTCCTGCTGGATATAGGCCCGCCCGATCTGAAAACCGGATGCACTACCCTCGGCAGCCGATGAATTATTAGACCATTGCCACAAGCTGGCGTTATTCAGGCTGATGTTATTGGTGAAGGTCGGAATACCGCCCGTGTTGGTATAATTCACCGTCAACCCGGCACTGGGATTGGTGACAAACATGAAGTCAGGCAGATCACGGAAGAAGTGGCTGCGGGTATAATTCGCATTGAAATCGAAATGCAGCTTGTCGGTAATCTGCCACGACATACCGGGATTAAGGCCGATGAAATCCTGCTTCTCGTGATATTCGGCGGCTTCCAGCATGTACTGAGCATTGGTGAAGGTGGCACTGGTCACCACACCATTGGTATCTGTCTCCATATTCTCGGTGATGAGTTTGCAGTTACGGCCGCATAGCCCAAGATAATTGGCATCATAGGCGTTGATCACCCGGCCATACTGGACATCGGCATAGAACTGCAAATTATCGCTGGGACGATATTCAAGGCTGGTCACCGCATTAAAGCGTGTACGGTTACCCTCCTCCTGCATGGTGCGGCCAATCCGCGGGATGAGCGCATCGCTGTATTCGGCCGTCGTTACATTAGGATTGTGTGATTGTATCCAGGCGGCATCAATTGTTTGCCCCGCGGTCAGACCCGCCGCCGTAGTCGGCACGGTACTCGGCAGGCTGATTCCTTTTCCCCCGATGGTATTGCAGGTTTCCCCGGTGGCGCACTGTGCTGATGACAAGGACGTCGTGGTGTAGCCGACGGTTTCATACCCCGTCGTTTTGAAATTGTTGCTGACGGTCGAGACACCAACTAGCAGGCCCCATTTGCCCCAGGTATCGCTGGCGACCAGCGTGCCATGCGGGCTGTAGGAGCCGCCATTCTGATTATAACTGCCCTGCAGATTGTAGGTCAGCTGCGGACCGGGATGGTCGAACGGGCGCGCACTGCGCATATTGACCACACCTGCGATACCGCCTTCTTCCTGATCGGCACGCGGAGTCTTTTCGACGGAAAGCTGGCTGAACAGCTCGGTCGGGAACATATTGAGATCGACTTCACGGTTCTGGTTCTGCGATCCCTTGGCACCAGAAGATGCTATCGCAACCGGAGCCCCGTTGAGCAAAACCTTGGTGAAGCTGGAGCCAAGACCGCGGATCGAAATTGCCACCCCCTCGCCATCGACATCACGGTTGATATGAACACCGGGGATGCGGTTGAAGGATTCTGCAATGTTGGTATCAGGGAATTTGCCGATATCTTCCGAGAAGATCGATTCCGAGAAACTCACCGAATCTTTTTTGGCGTTGGTCGCGCTGGTCAGACTGGCGCGGTAACCCGTGACAGTGACGACTTCCATGGTGTCGTCCTGAGCATAAACGGCGGTCGAAAACACGGTCATTGTCGCGGCGCCGGCCAGCAGCGTCGCAACCAGAAGCCCTTTGCGGTTGGGGCAATGGGTGCGGTTCCTTGCGTACATTCCTGTCT
>JBAVPS010000164.1:0-9561 GCA_049693315.1 Rhizomicrobium sp.
GATCGAACCCGATGGGACGGGAAAGTGAAATATTGACCACACCAATTTCGTTGAGCTTCAACGTTTTGGCGGCCAGCTTTTCCAGCGAATTGACATCGATCTGATGCTTCAGCGCGGTAACCTGTGCCGGAACCTCGGTCGTGGCCAGCTTCAGCAGGTAAGAACGCCCTGGCAACATAGCCTCGTCCGCCATCCACAACAGCTTGGCGGCAAACTGATCCGAGACTTCGGGCCGCGCATCGGGGGCGCACAACATATCGCCGCGCGAAATATCGACCTCGCGATCCAGCGTCAGGGTTACCGCATCACCGGCATCCGCGCCCGCCTGATCCCCATCGGCGGTGATGATACGCACGACCTTGGCACCCTGCCCGGAGCTGGCCACAACAATGTCATCACCGGCATTAAGATGGCCCCCCGCCAGCGTGCCGCAGAACCCACGAAAATCTGCATGCGGACGGTTTACCCACTGCACCGGAAAGCGTAGCGGTTTTTGCGCAGCGGCTGCAACATCAACGGTTTCAAGATAATCGGTCAGCGTTGGCCCGTCATACCAGGGCGTGCGCGCACTGCGGCTGAAAACATTATCGCCTTCGCGGGCCGAAAGCGGAATGGCGCGAATATCGACAAACCCCAGCGGTGCGGCAAAGCGGGAAAATTCCGCTGCAATCGCCTCGAACCGGCTTTGCGAAAAATCGATCAGATCGCATTTATTTACCGCCAGCACGACATGGCGAATACCCAGCAGCGACACAATACAGGCATGGCGGCGGGTCTGGGTCAGAATCCCTTTGCGGGCATCGACCAGAATGACCGCCAGTTCAGCATTCGATGCCCCGGTGGCCATGTTGCGGGTATATTGCTCGTGACCGGGGGTATCGGCGACGATGAATTTGCGCTTGTCGGTAGCAAAGAAACGATAGGCCACATCAATGGTGATGCCCTGTTCGCGTTCAGCCTCCAGCCCGTCGACCAGCAGGGCGTAATCAATATCGGTGCCATTGGTGCCGAATTTCTGCGAGTCTTTTTTTAAGGTCGCCAGATGATCTTCAAACAAAAGCTTGGAATCATAGAGCAGCCGCCCGATCAGGGTTGACTTGCCATCATCAACCGAGCCGCAGGTTAAAAAGCGTAACAGGGTTTTCTTTTCCTGCTCGGCCAGAAACATCGCCAGAGAGGTTGAATTTGTCGATGTGGGCATCAGAAATACCCCTCTTTCTTTTTCTTTTCCATCGACGCGCTTTCATCGGCATCAATCAGGCGGCCCTGACGTTCCGAGGTCCGCGCCGCAAACATTTCAGCGACGATTTTTTCCAGCGTGTCGGCATCCGATTCAATCGCACCGGTAAGCGGGTAACAGCCCAGGGTGCGAAAGCGCACCATGCGCTCCACAACCCTCTCGCCGGGGCGCAGCTTAAGCCGGTTATCATCAACCATGATCAGCGTGCCATCACGTTCGATAACCGGACGTGGCGCCGCAAAATAGAGCGGCACAATCGGAATATTCTCCGCCAGAATATATTGCCAGATATCGAGCTCGGTCCAGTTCGACAGTGGAAACACCCGGATGCTCTCACCTGGATTGATGCGGGTGTTATAAAGGTGCCAGAATTCCGGCCGCTGGTGTTTGGGGTCCCAGGCATGGCTGGGGGTACGGAACGAAAAGATGCGTTCCTTGGCGCGCGACTTTTCCTCGTCCCGACGCGCCCCGCCAAAGGCGGCATCAAAACCGTACAGGTCCAGTGCCTGTTTCAGCGCTTCGGTTTTCATCACCTGGGTGTGCAGCCCGGAACCGGAGTCGACCGGATTAATCCCGCGGCGCACACCATCCTGATTGATGTAGACCTTAAGATCGAGCCCAAGCCGCTTTGCCGTAGCATCGCGAAAGGCAATCATCTCGCGAAATTTCCAGGTGGTATCAACATGCAGCATCGGAAAAGGCGGTGGGGCGGGATAAAACGCCTTGCACGCCAGATGCAGCATCACCGACGAATCTTTGCCGATGGAGTACAGCATGACGGGGTTGGCAAAACTTGCCACCACTTCACGAAAGATATGAATACTTTCGGCTTCTAACTGTTTGAGATGGGATTGTGACGCCATTGATGAAATTCCTGGCCGGCGCCACCCCAAACAGCGCCGTTTGTTTTACGTTACATCAGATGTTGGTTCTGCCGGTTTCAGACACCCCGCATCGAAGCGGACAATATCATCACCACCGAGATAGGGGCCCGACTGCACCTCGATCACGCAGAGCGGAACCTTGCCCGGATTCTCCAGCCGGTGTTTTTCCCCCAGGGGAATATAGGTCGACTGATTTTCATGCAGGATCGAAACCTTGTCACCACAGGTGATCCGCGCCGTACCTTCCACCACCACCCAATGCTCGGCCCGGTGATGGTGCATATGCAGCGACATCCGTCCGCCCGGCTTGATAGTGAGATGATTGACCAGAAACCGATCCCCGGTATCAATTGTTTCGTGACTGCCCCAGGGGCGGAAGATAGCGGTGTGTTCCACCGCCTCGGTCCGACCGGCGGCTTTAAGCTGATCCATGATCGCCTTGACATCCTGGGCCTTGCTTTTATCGGCGACCAGAACGGCATCCTTGGTATTGACGACGACCAGATTATCAACCCCGACCAGCGCCGTCATCCGCTTGTCACTGCGCACAAAGCTGTTGGTGGTATCTGAAGCAAACACATCGCCGACGAACACGTTGCCAGATTCGTCATGCGGCTGAATTTCCCACAGCGACGACCAGGAACCGACATCGTTCCAGCCAATCGAACATGGCACCACAGCCGCTTTATCGGTATGCTCCATCACCGCATAGTCGATCGAAATGTTGGGCACAGCGGCAAAACTGGCGGCATCAAGCCGGACAAAATCCAGATCGCGCTGCGCCTTTTCCAGCGCCAGACGGACCTGCGGCAAAACCTCGGGCGCATGACGGTCCAGTTCAGCCAGCATGACATCAGCGCGGAAAACAAACATGCCGCTGTTCCACGAATAATTCCCGGCGGCCAGATAGCCCGTAGCGGTTTCAGCATCGGGTTTCTCGACAAAGCGTTTAACCTTGAATGCCCCCTGAGTGCCTGCGGCCTCATCCGTACGCTGAATATAGCCAAAGCCGGTTTCCGGTGCCGTCGGCGTAATACCAAAGGTGACGATAAAGCCAGCCATGGCGGACTTGACCGCTTCAGCCACCGCCGCACTGAAAGCGACCGGGTCGCTGACGACATGATCGGACGGCAGCAGCAGTACAATGCCGCGGGGATCCGCCTCGGCCGTCATCAGGGCGGCCACAGCTGCCGCCGGCGCGGTGTTACGCCCGATCGGTTCCAGCACAATCGCCCCCGGCTTGACCCCGATGGTCTGCATCTGCTCGGCGACAAAAAAACGGTGGTTGTCGTTACACAGCAGGAAGGGGGCCGCGCTGCCGGGTAGAGCAGCACGCAGCACCGTTTCCTGAATCATGGTGCGGGGGCCATGCAGGGACAGAAGTTGCTTGGGCAACGAGGCCCGCGACAAGGGCCAAAGACGCGTCCCCGACCCACCCGACAGGATGACCGGAAAAATCCGACTGTTACTTGTCATCAGCGATCCCATAAGCCGATTATGATCCGGCACGAACCAAAACGTCAAAAAAGCATATTAGTGTTTTCACAATCCCCCGTGCAGCGTCAAGGGTGGCAACATTAAACCGCCCCGAATTCCCCTTAGGGGGGCACGATCATTGATGAACCGCCAGACAATCGAGCCCTTGCACCGACAAAGTCCGGCACAGATCAGCCGCGGCCGCAGAACTGTCAACGATGGCGCGCAAGCGGTAGAAACGCCCGCGATCCGGCAAATCAGCCACCATCACCACCGGCGACAACCCGGCCAATGCCCCAGCCGCCCGTCCGGCAAAATGGTCCCACGCCCCCATCGCCACATCGTGGCTGCGATAAGAACCGAGCTGTATGGCGTACCCACCGGTTTGCGCCGCGGGGGGCGAGACAGAAAGTGGACGGGGGGCCACCCGGCGGGCCACTTTGCGGGCCGGCGCCACACACGTGGTGGCCGATGGCAGGCTTAAGCGTAAGGCTGGCCCAGCAGCCCTGTTACAATCGGCAGCCTTACGCGCAGCGCTGGCCGTAACATCACCCGACGGGGCATTATGGCGGTGCACAGGAGGGTGCAGATGCACCGAGCCAAAATCCTCGGCAATATCGGCCTTGTCAGCCGGTTGAGAATTTACCGCACGATCAGGATAGGTTCGGTCAATATCATCCCGCGCCTGAACCGCCATTTGTAATTGGGGAATAATGGCCAGCGCACGATCAAAATGGGCCCGCGCCGCAACAATATCCTGCTTCGCCAGCGCAATCGTACCCAAGCCGTAATGGGCATAGGCACCGGATGCATCCACCTGCCCATCGGCCAGCGCCAGCACAGCCTCATAATCGCGCCCGGCTTCGTCGAGACGGCCGGCCAGCCGGTAGTCATTAGCCCGATTGTTCAGTGCGGGGGCATAATGCGGCATAATACTGAGCGCCGCGGAATAATCGGCAATTGCGCTATCGGCTTCACCAACGCAGTCCCACGCCACACCGCGATTAAACAGTGCCAGAACCCGATCCTCTGCCGACAGGGTCGCCGAGGATAATGCCGCCGAGAAATCCCCCACAGCCCGTTCGTACGACGCATCTGCAATATGGGAAAGCCCCTCTTGCAGTGCAGCATTTGTTGTATTTCCGGCAAATGCGGTGCCCGCGCATAACAAAACCGCCAGCGCCCCCAACTGCCCCCTGATAACGCGGCCGAAATGCATTGATCTCTTCTCCGCTTTGGGTTTTATTGTAAATATTCGCGTCTGACTTGGCAATGAGACGCGGCGTTTATAGAGATTGTATCCGTCCAATCTTCAGTCTTTTTTTCGGGATATTCGATGACGTACGCCAGACACGTTCGTAAAGCCGTCCTGCCGGTCGCCGGATTGGGTACGCGCTTTCTGCCCGCCACCAAAATCATCCCCAAGGAAATGCTGCCCGTGGTCGACAAGCCCGTGGTGCAGTATGCCGTCGAAGAGGCACTGGAAGCGGGGATCGAGCAATTCATCCTGGTCACCAGCCGTGGCAAAGGTGAGATCGAGGATCATTTTGACCTCGCTTACGAACTGGAAGCCGTGCTTGGCGAACGGGCCAAAACGGTGGAGCTGGACGGATTGCACGCCATGCTGCCACAGGCGGGAACGTTTGCCTTTGTGCGCCAGCAGCAGCCGCTGGGCCTGGGTCATGCGGTCTGGTGTGCACGTAATTTCATTGGCGATGAGCCCTTTGCCGTGCTGCTGCCGGACGATTTGCTTGTCGGCAAGCCCAGCGCTTTGGCGCAGATGATGCAGTCCTATCACGATGTCGGTGGCGGCTGCATCATCGCGGCGGAAGAAAAGCCCCTCGAAGAGGTTAAACGCTATGGCGTGATTGACCCCGGGGCCAGAAATGGCCGCGCGACCGAAGTTAAAGCTTTGGTCGAGAAGCCTGCGCCAGAAGATGCCCCGTCAAGGCTGTGCATCATTGGCCGCTATATCCTGCAGCCCGAGGTCTTCGGTGAACTTGCCAAAGGCAAGCGTGGTGCCGGTGGGGAAATCCAATTGACCGATGCCATGGCCAGCCTGATCGGCCAGATGCCATTTCATGCCGTCGAAACCAGCTGCGCCCGTTACGACTGCGGCGACAAGGTTGGCTATTTGACCGCCAATCTGGCTGTGGCGCTGGAGCGGCCCGATATTGCACCGGGTTTACGCGCCGCCATTCGGCAATTAGAGCAGCGTGGCATCAAGCTATAGGGGCAGGACCTGTTAATTGCAGGGGTTCTGCCCCTAGCGTTTCCCAATATACTTTTATGGATCAGTGCCGGGCGACAAGCGCCTGAGACTGAGGCGCGGCAGCGGCTTCGCCCGCAGCGTTTCCATCAGACAGCACAATACCGAAACCGACCACCACAATAGGGGCCGATTTCGGTGTGCTGGCGTCTGCCGGGGCGCATAAAATACATTGATGCTGTGATGGTTGTGTTGGCGTGCCGGTGCGTAATGACGTGCCGAAGGCAAAGGCGGCCTGCACCACAAACAGGGATGCAATGATTGCGCATATCGCGATTGGACGGACCATGCAGCGATGCCTTGGCTACGTTTCCCTATCGCCAATAGCAATCACCGACCAGACCGTCAATTCTGCTCACCAGCATTGGATTGCGTTATATCAATAAAGGTACTGTTTCATTGAAGATCTTTATGAGAACCCTGAGTAACCAATAACTTTAATCAGATCTTATCTACGTCGTTTCAGAAGTTATTTACTCTGATGCCTCACAAGGCACCCCCCAACATACGAAAAAGCGTGCCGACATAACTGCCCGCACGCTTTCAATTGTCTATCTCAATGTCAGGGTTTCACGACTGACAGCTGGACTGACTTATTGGTTCATCAGCACAGCCAAAGACGCGGCAGTCGTAGCGAAGCCACTAAAGATTGAAGCAACGTCCAAAATCCCCTGCCTCAGATCATAGCCGGTAATATCGCGACCGACATAAACCGTGCTACCGGCCGGAATTTCACGACCACCGAAACTCAGCCAGCTATCGTCATCACGATAGGCCTGACCATTGGGCAGCACGATGAAAACCTCATCCTCGCTTGCGAGCTGTGTATAGCCACCCGCTTTTTCTATATAATCCTGTACCGTTTCGCCGGGAATATAGGGCACGCTATTGGGCTGCAACACTTCCCCCATCACCGATACGGAGAAGGGTTGCGGCGGAATAACGATCTGATCACTCGGTTCCAGCACGGGATCCCGCTCCGGATGCTTAGCCAGCTCAGATGGATCTGCTGTCACCACCATGCGCCCCAGGGCCGGACTACTTTTCAGCTCGGTTATGTAAGACTGCACCGCGGTGAAGGACTCTGCGGACATCTGCGAATCCTTGGTACGACGGCTCATCCCGGTCAGCATCTGATCTTCGATCTGCTGGGCCGCCCGCAAATGCGCCTGCCGCTCGTTCTCGGCGACTGACTGCCGCATAAAGACGGTACCTTGCGGATAGGCAACTTCCGTCAACCCACCCGCGCGGGCCAGAATCGAAGATAATCGGTCCCCACGCAACAGGGTATAAGTGCCGGGATAGCGAACCTGACCGGCGATTGTTACCGATCCTGCAGTACGGTTGGTATAAACCGAACGGACCAGAACACCATCTTTGGGCAGCAGCGTGACCGCATCGGTAGCATCGCGTGATGCAATCGAATAGCTTTTGCGCGATGTCGTAGACATACCGCGATCAGGGTCGAGCGAGGTGGACGTCACCTCGACATTGCTAAGGTCGGCGTCGGATTTCAGCCCCCCCGCGGCAGCCATCGCCTCGGTCAGGCTGGTGCCAGGAGCCGCAAGGTAAAGCCCTGGATCGTTGAGTGCCCCGGAAACGTTGATCACATAATAGACCAGCACCGTCCGCAGATAGTCATTATCCGGTGTAATCAGTCGGGCCAGCTCCGGACTGATCGCCTCGGCCCCACGGGCCCCGGCATTTTCCGTGATCGTACCGCCGTTGGGAACCATCATGGCATTGCCGCCGATACGGCTGGCTGCCTGACCGGGAATATTGCGTGACTGGGGATCACTGGGGTTTACGCCAGAGGCTCCTGCAGAGTTATCGCCCTGCGCTTGGGCAGAGCCGTAAGCCGACTGATCTGACGCGTAGTTATTGGGGTAATTAGGCGACGATTGGCCGTAAGCCGAATTGTCAGAATTGTTGGTGCCATTACTACTAGAAGGATCATTTGCGCTGTAGACAGAGCTTCCCACCCATTGCTGGTTCTGTGACGTATTGCTGTTGGCCTGAGCATTGGCAGCATTATTTTGCCCATAAGCAGACTGCCCCTGCGAACCAGTCAATGCATTACCACCATTCAGACCACGGTTCTGGTTGACGGCAGCATTCGCGTCATTCAACCCACGGCTGACCTGACGTCCGAGCAACTGACTAGCTTTACTCTTGTTGTCCTGCATCGCCCAGCGCAGTAAGGCCCGCATTTCCCGCTTATTGATGATGTGTACGACATCATCGCCAGCCAGTGCGACATTGCCTTTATCC
Source organism: Rhizomicrobium sp. (assembly GCA_049693315.1). Taxonomy (GTDB): domain Bacteria; phylum Pseudomonadota; class Alphaproteobacteria; order Micropepsales; family Micropepsaceae; genus Rhizomicrobium. Next base: position 8,141 of record JBAVPS010000164.1, read on the forward strand.
TCAATGATATGCTTGGGCGAAAACGGAATGGCGCTGTGCAGATGGGTCGCCGGATCGGTGCGGTCAATATAGCCAAACAGCATATAGGCCGTTTTGTCGAACGCATCTTCCCGCGGCAGCAAATCGTGCAACGTCTTGTATTTGCCCAAGGCAAAAACACCCGGCGACGCGACAGCACCGGAAAGCTCGATCTGATTGAGCGAACGATCCACCGCCATTTTCACAAAGAGAATTTCACCATCGTGAATGGTCTCATGCTGACCACTGACATCAACCAGACGGCGGCGACCGTCGGGCATCTGACGCAGCAGAGAAAAGCGATAAACGCCCGGCAAAATCGTGCGATTGGCCAGCGCCAGGGCTTCCTGAACACTCACTGCCGCACGGCCTGCCGGCAGTTCGAAGATACCCTGATTACGAACATCCCCGGCCACCGCCACCGTCGGGCCGATAGCTGGCACCACAATGCGATCACCATCAGCCAGCCCAACCTTACGCAGCGTGGCATGCTCGGTCAGCACACTGTACAAATCGACCGAAAAGGTATGCCCGCCCCGTTTAATTTTTACGGCGCGCAAGCTGCCGCTTTTCAGCACACCGCCCGATAGCGCAATGGCATCGGCCACGGTGGAAAAGCCGGTCAGCGTCCGCGTACCGGGGCTCGACACTTCGCCGGAAACCATGACAGAGATCTGCCGCACCTGACCGAGCGACACAAACGCATCGGTCGAGACATAACCGCGATGGATCGCCGCGATCAGATCACGCTTGAAATCGCCGAAATTACGCCCCCCGGCCGAAACCGGATTGAGCCGCGGCAGCAATACCCGGCCATCCCGGTCAACCGTCACACGGGTTTCGGAATTTTCCTGACCACGCAACGAAATCACAATCTCGTCGCCAACACCCAGAATATAATCATCCTGCGCCCCGCCGACCTGAGACAGGGTCACCGAGCGACCGATACCAAGCTGATCATAACCAAACTGTTCCAGGTACAAATTGGCGCGCTGCGACAAAAGCCGCTCCAACTCTGACGGCGGCTGCCGCCGCGGCCGCTCGGCCGGATACAGGGTGGTGTCCTGCGATTGCAGCGAGGGCTGCAGTTGCGTAGCACCATTTTTCTGGCGTGCCTGCTGCAACTGCATGAGCTGGCTGGCAGACATATTGCCCGCAAGACTTTGCAGGGCGGAACTATCCTGAGCGCTGGCCTGATCAATATCGACTATAACCGCCGCAGCGCTTAGCGCCAAAGCCAGACACACGCGCGCCATTACCCTGCGATTTCGATGAAACAGGGTTATAAAGTTGGCGGAAAACATCCCCAGAAGCTCCCTAAATATCTCTGCGCCCACCTGGCACGGCGATTTCCCGTTCTGAACCAAACAACTTCCCGATCAGACCGGGCAGCCAAAGCATGA
>JBAVPS010000165.1:0-9792 GCA_049693315.1 Rhizomicrobium sp.
GTATGAATGCGGCCGCCCGCCTCGGTCACCGGCACGCGCTGCACCCGGTGCACGCCGCTTTCAAATTTCAGCTTGGCAAACACACCGACGCCATCGACGTTGAGCACCGCTTCACGCACCCCGCCCAGATCGCTTTCGGACAGTTCCATCACCTCGACCTTCCAGCCCTGCAGCTGGCAATAGCGGGTATACATGCCCATCAGATCGGCGGCGAACAACGCGGCTTCATCGCCGCCGGTGCCAGCGCGGATTTCAATGATCGCCGAGGAATTATCGGCGGCATCTTTGGGGATCAGCGCAATCAGCAGCACACGTTCAAGCTTTTCCAGCTCGCGTTTCAGATCGGCGGCTTCCTGTTCGGCCATCCCGCGCATTTCGGCATCGCTGTCGGCATCGGACGCCATCGCTTGCGCATCGGTCAGATGGTCCTGCGCCACGCGGTACGCCATGGCCGCTTTGGCCACCGGCTCCAGTTCGGCATATTCCTTGGACAGTTTGACGAAATCATCCCCTGCCACACCGGAAGACATCTGGGCTTCGACGGAGGCAAAACGGTCCAACATGCGTTCGAGTTTAGCGGCAGGGATCATGTGTGCTGATGCTATCCGGATAGAGAAAACCCCTCACCCTTCGACAAGCTCAGGATGAGGGGTTAGAACAAAGCCTTAAACCACCTCATGCTGAGCCTGTCGAAGCATGAGGGCGAAATGGGTTAGAACTTTGCTACTTGCCGCGGGCTTCGATTTCAGCCGCGCGTTTTTCGACCAGACCGATGACATGTTCGATCAGATCTTCATTCTGGATGGTCTCGACCGGCTTGCCGTCGAGATAGATCTTGCCATGGCCCTTGCCCGCGCCGCCGCCGGTAAAACCGATGTCGGAATCGCGCGCTTCACCCGGACCGTTGACGACGCAGCCGATGATGGCCAGCTTCATCGGGGTCGAGATATGCTTGAGCCGGTCTTCCAGCGTTTTCACCGTATTGATGACGTCGAAGCCCTTACGCCCGCAGGTCGGACAGGAGACGATTTCGACGCCACGGGTACGAAGCCCCAGCGTTTTCAGAATGTCGAAACCAACACGGACTTCCTCGACCGGGTCGTCCGACAGTGAAACGCGGATGGTATCGCCGATGCCGTCCCACAACAGCGCACCAAGACCGATGCTTGAGCGCACCGTACCGGTGATCAGACCACCGGCTTCGGTGATGCCAAGGTGCAGCGGGCAATCGACCGCCTTGGCCAGCGCGCGATAGGACGCCACCGCCAGGAAGGGATCCGACGCCTTGACCGAGATTTTGTATTCGTGGAAGTCGTTATCGTCGAGAATGCGGGCATGGGTCAGCGCGCTTTCGACCATCGCTTCCGGGCAAGGCTCGCCATATTTTTCCAGCAGGTCTTTTTCCAGCGAACCGGCATTGACGCCGATGCGGATGGCACAGCCATGGTCCTTGGCCGCCTTGACCACTTCACGCACCCGATCGGCCGAGCCGATGTTGCCGGGATTGATGCGCAGGCAGGCCGCGCCATTTTCCGCCGCCTCGATGGCGCGCTGATAATGGAAATGGATGTCGGCGATGATCGGAACCTGAGCCGCCTTGCAAATCACCTTCAGGGCCGCGGTCGATTCCTCGTCCGGGCAGGTGACACGGACCAGATCAACGCCCACTTCTTCAGCGCGGCGGATCTGCGCGATGGTGGCGTTGGCGTCCGAGGTCAGCGTGGTGGTCATGGTCTGCACACTGATCGGGGCATCACCACCGATAGCGACCTTGCCGACATGAATCTGCCGGCATTTACGCCGGGTAATGCTGCGATACGCACGAACGCTCATGACATCTGCCGGATGGTTGATCCGGTTCCCGTTTTAAGCAGCCGCCCGGTGGGCAAGCCGGTTTCACCGTGCCGGTATCTACCAAGCTTGGCCCAGCCGCAAGTAGCAAGCAAGCCAAGCTAAGCCACACCCGCATAAAACTGCGTCAGTGTGGCCTTAAGGCTATGAATATCCTTACAATTCCTAATGACGATAGCGGCCCAGCACATTAGGATCGAGCGGCGCGGCTTCCACCGGGCTGCCCGCTTTACCGGCACGACCGATCAGCTGGCCATCAAGACGAACCTCGACCGCACTGCCATCATCCACCGTCAGCTTAAGCCCCGGCAGGTTCGGCACCTGATAGACATCGCCCGGTTGCAAAGTCCGGCCGATGAACAAGCGATCATCGGGCCCCTGCACCAGAATACGCATCGGCTGCACCGCCCGTAACACCACGCGGGCGTTCAGGTTGCGTTCGCCATAAACCTTACCCTGGGGCAGCACCGGCGAGGCCGGCCCATTGGCCGCAGCCGGTTTCACACCCGCCACCGGCGCAGGCTTAGTCCCCGCCGCAGGCGGCACGACCGAGGTCGCATTGGGCCCCGGCTTGGTGGCCGCAGCAGAATTCGGCGCCACGCCAGCCTGATCGGCCGGACTGGTCGTTGAATTGGCCTCAGGATTGGCCCCGGGATTGGACCCAGGATTGGACCCAGGATTCTGGCCATCCGGTGCAGCGGCCTGGGCCGCTTCGGCGGGTTTAGGCTGAATTGGTTTATAGACCGGCGGCGGCGCGTTGGATTCCAGTGGCGGCGGTTCACTGACCTGTTCGCGCATGGCACGATCGGCCACCGACAGAAGCTGATAGGCGCCATAGAAGACCAGCAGCAGCACCACCACGGCAATCGCCCACCAGCCTTGCGGCAGTTTGCGATGCTCATCCTCGTCGATCACCGTAACTTTAGGCGGGTTAATATCGTTACGCCCGGCGATCTCGGCCTTGAAACGCTCGGCGAACGCCGCCGGGTCCAAACCAAGATAGGCGGCATAAGCCCGGATGAAGCCAACCGCATAGGTCTTGCCCGGCAGCGCCTCGGCTCGGTCATCCTCAAGAGCGTCCAGATGCTCTTTACGAATCTTAAGCACACGGGAAACCGTGGCCAGATCATCGCCACGGGCCAGACGTGCCGCGCGCAAATCCTGCCCCACCGTCACCAGCGGAGCACCAAGCTCGCCCGTGGGGTCCCCAAGATGAATATTCTGGCGGCCAAGCGTGCCGTCCTTATCGAGCGTAAGCCTTGTAACCTGTGTCATATCAAAGCGTTTTTCGCTTCCCGGCAAATCTGTGTTGTTCCATGTTCTATCGCATATTCGCGCATCGCCTGTCATTAGCCATCCGGTGACATTCCAGGAATATCACCCGGAAAATGCATCGATAGACCGCAAAGCCCCCTATGCCACCCCGGCTGAAAACAAGGCGCATTTGCGGCACTTGTGGCAATTATACGGCATACATTCAAAAAACCGAAAACGCACATAGACGCGAGCGTTGCTGTAAATCAACCTATAGGTATATGGTAGCGCTCACAAGAGCTGACAAAGCCATTATGGGGCAATAGGAAACAACGAGGGGGAAGAGGGCGCTTGCCGCAAATTGGGACCGATCCCAGCCAATACAAAATACAAAACAACGCATTAACAAAAACCACGCAACAAACGCTGCGCGGAAACGCAACCCTAGGAAGTGCGTCAAAACAACACGTACCATACGTTTAATAACACCGAAAACGAAGCAAAACGGGGCAGCGGCGAACCATCAATCATAGAGCGGACGCCATGACCCCGGTTCCATCAGGGGAAAGGAAATAGACATGCAGCACAAACGCATACTTTTGGGGGGAACATCCCTTCTGGCACTGGGCCTGCTGATGACACCCGCACTGGCGCAGGAACAGTTGGAAACGGTGGTGGTCACCGGCATCCGCGCCAGCTTACAGTCGGCGCAGAACATTAAACAAAACGCCGATCAGGTGGTCGATTCGGTCACAGCGGTTGATATTGGCGCGCTGCCCGACAACAGCGTCGCCGAAGCCCTGCAGCGCATACCGGGCATTCAGATCACCCGTACCGATCAGGTCAACGACCCGTTGCGCTGGGCCGGTTTCGGCAATGGCGTGTTCATCCGCGGTCTGTCCTGGGTCAAATCCCTGACCAATGGCGAAGAAATTTTTGGGGCCTCGGACGGCCGCTCGATCAGCTTTGCCGATATCTCGTCGGATCTGATGGCTGGTGTCGACGTTTACAAAAATGCCGGTGCCAAGATGATCGAAGGCGGCGTCGGCGGTACCATCGACCTTAAAACCCGCAAGCCTTTCGACGCGGAAGGCCGGGTTGTGGCGGTGTCGGGCAACCTCAATATGGGGACGCTGTCGTACCACGCCACACCGGCGATCAACGCGTTATACAGCGACCGCTTTAACACCAGGATCGGTGAAATCGGCATTCTGCTGTCGGCGGACTATCAGGATCTGATGTCCTCCAACAACGTGGTTTCGACCGATCCGTGGAACAATACCGGCACGGTGGATGGCCAGACGACGTATTATCCGAAGGGAACCACCAACACCTATGGCATGATCGGCTATCGCCATATGGACTGGAAGCAGCCGCGCGTCGCATTGGATGCCACGGTGCAGTGGCGCCCAACCGCATCGCTTGAGGTCACACTGACATCGATTTTCTCGAAGGCCGAACCGCAGAGCAACGAACATAACGTGGCGTGGATTGTTCCGGCACGCAGTTCATCCAGCGCAAATTACATGCCCTACGCCTCGACAGATTCGACGGCGATCAGCAATTCTGTCGGCAGCTATACCTATGACAGCAACGGCTACTGGACCGGCGGTACGATTTATAACGCCGTGTCGAATTCCACCACGGCCAATTATTTCGATACCCGGGCCGAGGCCCGCCACCACATCAACAAAAACGTTGAGCTGAACATTAAGTACAATCCGACCGACAATCTGCAGATTTCGATTGACGGCAACTATGTCGACTCGCGGGCAACCATGTCGAGCATGACGCTCTATAACATGGTGAAAAACAGCGGCTACCGTTCGTGGTCGTCTTTGTCTGCCGGTGGGAAATTCTTCCCCAGCGCCAATCCGGTTGACGTCACGGTCGATATCACCGGCAGCTCACCCAGCATCAGCTACAACAGCACGGGCACATCCGTTCTGGCTGATCAGAGCAATTACCTCTGGGCGGCGGCGATGGACCATTACGAAAACAACTACGCCCATGCCTATGTTGCCCGCGCCGATGCGACCTACACCTTTGATGGTGAGGGTTTACTCGGCTGGCTGAAATCCGCCGATATCGGTTTCCGTTCCAATCTCAAGCAGGCCATCACGCGTAACTCGGGCTGGAACTGGGGCCGCATTGGCTTTGAAACCTGGTCTTATGGTGGTTGCACCAATGGCAACACCAGCACGGCAGCATCTGCCACGGCGGCAGCACTGGCCGCTTGTGCGGCGGGTATTCCGACCTTCACGAATGTCGGTTCGACCAATACCGCCTTCTACAAATTCCCTGACGTCTTCGGCACCAAGATGCCGGGTGTCTGGGAGCCGACCATGGGCTGGCTGCGCAACCCCTATGCGGTCTGGGATAGTGTCCAGGATGTTGAAGCCATGTCGACCAGCGTCGGTCGCTCTTCCAGTCTGTGGACGCCCTTTATCCGTAAGAACGGCGCCAATTGTTCCGGTACGGTTTATAAATGCAGCTCGATTTACAATGGCGTGGCCGGATCAAGCTCGACATCCGGCGTCAGCAATCAGAAAGAAGATACCTATGCCGGCTATCTGCAGGCCAATTATGCCCATGCGTTTGATTTGTGGGGATATGACCTGCCAATCGACGGCAATATCGGCGTGCGCCTTGTCAAAACCCAGTACAACAGCGGCGAAGGCTATCTGAAACTGCCAACAGTATACAGCTGCACCGCGACCAACTGTACCGACCGGACCGAAGCCCAAACCTTTGTCGGCCAGAACAGTGACGGCTCCTATGGCGGCACCAATGTCCAGTATGATGCGGTCGAGCACAACTATACCAATGTGCTGCCCTCGTTTAATCTGCGCGCCCAACTCGCCGAGAGATTACAAGTACGGCTGGCCTATTCACAGGGTATGGTGCGGCCGGATCTCGACAAGTTGCGCAATTACACCTCGCTGGGATACGCCTGGGCGACCAGTTCGGACGGCACCGATCAGACCGGCACTTTTGCGTCATCGAATGCGCTGACCGGTTCAGGCTCCAACCCGAATCTGAAACCAATGTATTCGCAAAACTACGACGTCAGTCTGGAATGGTACTTCTCACAGACCGGGCATGTTTCCTTCGCGATGTTTACCAAGACCATTTCTAACTACATCATGAGCGGTAATGCCTATATGACCTTCGAACGAAACGGCGTTTCGGAGAAGTTCAATGTCGCCACCTATGTCAACGGCGACAGGGGAAAGGTTTCCGGATTCGAGTTTGACTACCAGCAGTTCTTCGACGGACTGCCCGGTGCGTTCAGCGGTCTTGGGGCTTCAGCCAACTACACCAAGATCTATAACTCCGGTGGTCACAATTCGATCAGCGCCGGCAACTATTCGACGGCCACAGCGATCACCTATTCGAACAGCTCTGGCCTGCCGATGGAAGGCATGTCGAATGACAGTGCCAACCTTGCCCTGATGTATGAAAAATATGGGCTGTCGGCGCGCGTGGCCTATAACTGGCGCTCAAGCTTCCTGGTCAGCAGCTATGCCACCAACCTGAACGAACCGGTCTGGCAACGCAATTACGGCCAGGTCGACACCTCGTTCCTCTACACCTTCCTCGACCATTACAAGGCCGGCATTCAGGTCAACAACCTGTTCAAGCAGACCACGGTTCTGGAAATTGGCGATTCCGCCAGCGATAAGCACGCCTTCGAATGGGTCGAAGGCGAGCGCAAGCTTTCTCTGGTCTTCCGCGCCAACTGGTAACACACACCTACAATAGCCAAAGCCCCCCGGCGCGTACCGGGGGGCTTTTTTTGTGGCACCAGAAATATCTGCCGTACCTGCCCGAAAAATTGCTATGCTGCCCCCAATGTCGAATTCGGATGCGTTATGACCGATACATCTTTTGAAGCCCCGACAACCGCAAGCTATGAAACCGCCCTTGCCTTTCATATGCAGGGCCGCAAGGCGGAAGCCGAGCAAGCCTATCAGGCATTTCTGGCATTGCATCCCGATCACGGCGAAACCCTGCATGGTCTGGGTGTGCTGTATCTGCAAAACGGTCAGACCGATAAAGCGGTGACCTATCTGCGTCAGGCGGTGGCGGTATCGGGTGACAACACCACCATCCGCAACAATTTCGGTGTTGCGCTGTGTGCCGCCCATCAGTTTAGCGAAGCCGCCGCGGTCTACCGCGCCGCCATCGAAGCCGATCCAGCATCCGTTTCATCGCGGCTGAACCTTGGTCAGGTGCTGAACCATCTGGGCCTGCATGGCGAAGCTGTCACGGTTTTAACCGATGCCGTCGCGCGGAAAGCCGACAGCGGCGCCGTCCACAATCAGCTGGCCATCGCGTTCAGCGCATCTGATGCCCCCGATGCCGCGCAGAAACATTTTGCCAAAGCCCTTGCGCTGGAACCGGCCCGTGATGACTTTTACTGCGATTACGGGGCGATGCTGCTGAAATTCAAACACCCGGAGCAAGCCGAAGACTGCTATCGCCGCGCCTTGTCCATCCGCCCCGATGCCCCGGTAGCCGTATGCGGGCTTGGCGAGACCCTTGGCGCGCAAAACCGCCACGAAGATGCCGTAAGCTGTTTTACCCACGCCATCGCACTGGCCCCGAATTACGCGCTGGCCCATTATAATTGCGGCACCGCGCTGACCTATCTCGGCCGGATGAGCGAGGCAAAAGCGGCGTTTAACACCGCCGTGACACTGGCCCCCGACAACGCCACCTTCCGCAGCGCGCTGATCGACATTGACAAAACCGCGTCTGGTAACGACCACCTTGCCGCGCTGGAAACACTGGCGGCAAAGGCCAACACCCTGCCCGCAGAAGAACGTATTGCCCTGCATTTCACGCTGGCCAAAGCCTATGACGATACCGGGGATTACGAACGGGCCTTCGACGAAATGCAACAGGGTAACGCCGCCGTCCGCCGCCGCGCCCCATACGATGTTCAGCGCGAGCTTGACCGCTTCCGCGCCATTGCCGCAAGCTTCACCGCCGAGTTTCTCGCCACGCACGCTGGCAGCGGGGCGGCCAGTACCGCGCCGGTGTTCGTGGTCGGCATGCCGCGTTCCGGCACCACACTGGTCGAACAAATTCTGGCCAGCCACCCGGCAGTCTTCGGGGCCGGGGAACTTGCCATCCTGCCTGATCTGATTGCATCGGGGGGCGCGGGGCGTGATTTTCCCAGCGCCATCACCACGCTGGATTGGTGTAAGCTTGGCGAGATCTATCTGCAGAAGCTTTTACCACTGGCGCCACAGGCCCAGCGCATCACCGATAAGCTGCCGCTCAATTTCCAACTGATCGGGTTGATCCGTCTGGCGCTACCCCAGGCCCGCATCATTCATGTGATGCGCAACCCGCTGGATTGCTGCCTGTCCAACTATTCCATCCTGTTTGAAAACGGGCTGGAGTTTACCAATGATCTGAGCGATCTCGGGCGCTATTACTACGGCTATCGCACGCTGATGAACCATTGGCGGGCCGCATTGCCTGCCGGGGCCATGCTGGAAATCCAGTATGAAAATCTGGTGGCGAATTTTGAAGCTGAAACCCGCCGCCTGATCGGCTATTGCGGGCTGGCGTGGGATACGCGCTGCCTCGACTTTCACAAAACTGTCCGGCCGGTTGAAACCGCCAGCACCATTCAGGTGCGCCAACCTTTGTTCAGCAGCTCGGTTGGCCGGGCGTTGCATTATGCCCCGAAGCTTGGCCCGTTATGTGAAGCGCTTGGGGAATATTGCCCCACCGATGCGGTGCAGGCGCTGCAAAAATTCGCCGACCAGCATCCTAAGGCGGCGCAAACCCATATCACGCTGGGCAACATCCTGATGGCGCAGCAACGCCCGCAGGAAGCCCTGCACCATCTGGGTCTGGCACGCGACATCGCCCCCACCCTGCCCGAGCCTTACAACAATGCCGGTAATATTCTGCTCGATATGGGCCACACGGATGCGGCGCAGGCAGCCTTTGAAAAAGCCATCGCCTTAATGGCCGACGGGGCCGCACCCCATATTGGTCTGGGCCGCACCCTAAAAGCGATGAACCAGACCGATGCGGCATTGGCTGCGTTTGAAAAAGCCCGCGCGCGTGATCCCCAATCCACCGCAGCCCTGCTGGGAATGGGCGAATGCTGCCTGATGCTGGGGCGGGCGCAGGCGGCACAGGCGATTTTTCAAACCCTGACCACCCGCGCCCCCATGGAAGCATCCCACTGGCTCGGGCTTGGCGAAGCCTGCAAGCAGCTCGGGCAGTTATCCGAAGCCCGCACCGCCTGTGCGCGTGCCGCAGCCCTGGCCCCCGACAAAGCCGGGGCGCTTTACACACTGGCCCAGATGGGCCGGTTCAGCCCCGGCGATCCGCGCCTGACTGCACTTGAGGCGCAGGCTGCCCGCATCGACCACCTTGCCCCGGGCGAACAGATCAAACTGCATTTTGCCCTTGGCAAGGCGTATGACGAGCTGGGCCAGCACAGACAAGCCTTCATCCACTGGCAGGCGGGCAATCAGATGGCCCATACCAGCGCCCCCTATGACGAACCAACCAACCTTGGCATGCTGTCGGCCATCACCACCGCCTTTTCTGCCGATCGTATCGCGGCCCATAGCGGTGCAGGCGATCCGTCACCATGCCCGGTCTTTGTCGTTGGGATGCCGCGATCCGGCACTACATTGGTCGAGCAGATTC
>JBAVPS010000166.1:0-1775 GCA_049693315.1 Rhizomicrobium sp.
GCGCTTGGCCTTCTCGATGACCATTTCGGCGACCGCAACGTGGCGAGTGGCCGGTTCATCGAAGGTCGAGGCGACGACCTCGCCCTTGACGGTATGGGTCATTTCGGTGACTTCTTCCGGGCGCTCGTCGATCAGCAACACGATCAGATAGCATTCCGGATGATTGGCCGCGATTGCCTTGGCGATATTCTGCAAGATAACGGTCTTACCGGTACGCGGCGGGGCGGTAATCAGCGCACGCTGGCCCTTACCCTGCGGCGAGACAATATCGATCACCCGACCGGTCTTGTCCTTCAGTGTGGCATCTTCGATTTCCATCTTAAGCCACTTGGTCGGATACAGCGGCGTCAGATTGTCGAAGTGAACCTTGTGCTTGATATTCTCGGGATCTTCAAAATTGATCGTCGAGACTTTCAGCAGGGCGAAATAGCGCTCGCCATCTTTGGGCGCGCGGATTGGCCCCTCAACCGTGTCACCGGTGCGCAGGCCAAAACGGCGGATCTGCGACGGCGATACGTAAATATCGTCTGGCCCGGCCAGATAGTTCGCCTCAGGCGAACGCAGGAAGCCGAACCCGTCCTGCAAAGTCTCAAGCACACCGGCGCCGGTAATCTCAACGTTGCGCTCGGCCAGCTCTTTAAGGATTTCGAACATCATGTCCTGCTTGCGCAAGGACGATGCGTTCTCAACACCCAGCTCTTCGGCAAAGGCCAAAAGATCAGTGGGGGATTTGGTCTTCAAATCCTGCAGCTTCATCGCTTGCAGGGGGGTGGGTTCGCTCATGGAAAGTTTTGCACCTGAATCGAAATATCGCTTCCGCCCAAACCAAAACGGCAAGGACGATCATTTTTTAGCGTAGGAATGCCTGAGGTCTTGAACCTAAGAGGATCAAAGCACAGATCGACGCGGAAGGAACCGCACTCAGGCTTTTGGGAACAGGGGCGTATATAACGCGCCCCGCGTGACTTACGCAATGGCCTACCCGGCAACACTGCTCTTTAAAAGCACCAGATCGTTGCCGTGATGCCACGGGCGGGCCGTAATGTCGCACAAACGCCGCCCAATCAGGCCGGTTTAACCACCGCCAGAATGACAATAGCAAACATCAACAGGGTCGGCGCTTCGTTCCAGAAACGAAAAAAACGTTCCGAACGAACATTACTGCCATGGACAAATTTACGGGCCCAGTAAATGTCCAAAAGATGAACCACCGTCATTAACCCTGCCAAACCAAGTTTCGACAGAAACCAGACATCCGACCAGTAATCCATGGCAAAGGCGATAATCAGACCAAACAGCCAGGTACCGATCGCCGCCGGCGCCATGATCATGGCGAGCAATTTGCCTTCCATGGTCAAAAAGCGCTGATATTCCACCGATCCGACAACCGTCTGGCACTGATAGACAAACAGCCGCGGCAGATAGAACAGCCCAGCCATCCAGGCGATGGAAAAGATGATGTGGAAGGACTTGAACCACAGATAGTTGGTAACAAAAAAATCCATCATCTTTCACCCAGGGTTTAGCACTGATAGCCACATTTTTTATCCGCACCACAGCAGCCGGCCACGGCACGATGATCCCCATCCTGTAAGGCCCCGTGCACCAGCTGCGCAAGCCCGCTGATAAAAGCCGGGTGGCAGCCAACAGCCGGAACCCGGATATAATCGGCTACACCTAAATGTCTGGCCTGTTCGGCATAGTCGATATCAAGCTCATACAAAGTTTCGGAATGTTCCGACACAAAGGCGATGGGGGCAAGCAACACACCTTTG
>JBAVPS010000167.1:0-4523 GCA_049693315.1 Rhizomicrobium sp.
TCAGCGAAAACGCGATTTCGCTGAAACCAAAGGGCAGTCTAAATTTGATTTTTTTCAGCATGCGCCCTCCGCATGCAAATCAAAATCGCTGGGAAAATGCATGCGACAGACAACCAACCAACGATAAGGAAGCCGCCACGCAGACACACATCTGCTATCGAATGAGATAAATTGCAGTGGTGGTTTAAACCTCAAGGCAGGCATGCGTTTTACGCCCCAACAAACAGATTGCCACCAGCGGTTATCTCAACCCTAAAAGAGTGAGAAAAATCGCATAGTGATGCTTAAATTCTTATTTCCTGGGGTTATCTCTTGGGCGCTTGGTAAATGCCCCGTTAAGATCCGTCAAGGGGGGGCGTACCGCACCTAACACTGACAACTTACTACAAGGCAGAAATCTTACGCCTTGATCCGCGTCAAAGCATTTTCACACTCCCGTGACAGGTCCAATGTCTGGCCTGGGGTGCCAATGAGGCAACTGGAAGCACCTGCTATTGTTGCATCGGAACAGATCATAACCTTATATGGCAGGATGGATTTGCGTCAGCTCAATACATTTCTGGCCGTTGCAGAGCTGGGCAGCTTAAGCCGGGCTGCAGACCAGTTACGCATTGCGCAACCGGCGCTCAGCCGCCATATCCATCTGCTTGAAGAGGAACTTAAAACCGCGCTGTTTCTCCGTCACGGGCGGGGTATGGTGCTGACAGAAACCGGTAAAAAGCTCCGTATACGGGCGGGCAGCATCTTACGTCAGGTTGAAGAAACCAAAAAAGATCTGCTCGACGACGTTGGCATTGTGCGCGGTCAGGTCGCTGTTGGCATTCCCCCAACAGTAAGCTGCCTGATCGCCTCACGGCTTGTTGAACGCTATCTGACGCAATACCCCGAGGTTACCTTGCGCGTGGTTCAGGCCTTCAGCGGCCATTTGCTGGAATGGCTGCAGCATGGCGAGGTCGATATCGCCGTGGTCTATAGCGGGCACGAAAATACCGGGATTCGCTTTACACCACTGCTGATCGAGCAATTATACTTTGTGCCCGCCGCATCCGGGGTCCGGCTGGGGCAACAGAGCATTTCCTTGACAGAGATTGCCAATCTTCCGCTGGTTTTACCCGGGCCGCAGCAAGGCTTACGCCAGCTGATTGAAACCGCCGCACATGATCAGGGTGCCAGCCTGACCATTGCGGTCGAGGCTGATGATTTTCAACTGACCAAGGATCTGGCACTAAAGGGCTTATACGGAACAATTCTGCCCCTGGCTGCGATTCAGACTGAAGTCGCCGCCAAACGCTTAACGGCCATACCAATCGGCGATCCGCCGTTATCGCGCCAGCTTGCCATTGCCCGGCCGCGCGGACGACGCAGCAGCCACGCGGTACGGCTGTTTTGCGACCTGATGCATCAGGAGGTGCAAGACATGGTTGCAAGCGGCTTATGGAATGGTGCCCGACCAAGCTGAGCGAAACGAGCTATAACATTCTGGTATAGCTGTCTTGATAACATTCTATTTCCATCCATCCCGCCCTGGTGGCAGTTTGCCACGGTTTGTATCTTGGTTTGTAGTGTGGAGTTTTAAGCCCTTGGATCTGCTTTCCCAACCTTGCGTGCCGGGAAAACCAGCGCCCCCCTCTACCAAATCACCCTCTCAAATTGGCGTTCGTCTGGTAGACGAGGCAGAATGCGTGCTTTCCGTTCTGCTGGCGATCATCATTGCCAAAGCTTTCGGCGCACATAACATATCCTGGGCAGCATTTTCCGGTTACATGGTGATGCGCGGCCATGTGGCCGACAGCTTTCGCCGTGGCAGCCTGCGCGTGCTGGGCACCGCCGTTGGTGCCGGGCTGGCGCTGGCGCTGGTGCCATTGGTGCGTGAAAATCTGTTGTTGTGCGTTCTGGCTGGTGGGCTGATCGGCGGCATCACTTTATTTGGTGCGCTGACCCGGAAGCATTCTTATGCCTGGCTGTTCACCGGCTTTACCTTCGAAATGGTGATGCTGGATATTTTGCAGCACCCGCATGATGCATTGATGGCCTTTGCCGTGACCCGTCTGATCGAAGTTGCTTCCGGCGTTGGCGCGTGCATCGTCATCAGCTGCCTCAGCACACTGACATTACGGCAGCGCTGGCCCGGAACCCGAATGTCTATGCCCAATCCGGTGGGCTGGCACCCCAATGCTCTGCGCCATGCAGCGCAGGGTGCTGTTGCCCTCAGCCTGCTGCCACTGCTGCAATCACATTTCGGCATAGCCGATTTATCGCAAGGCGCTATCAGCATTCTTGCCGTGATGATGGTGCCGATCAGTAGTGTGGGCTTAAGTGGCCTGATGCCGGTCAGCCGCAAGCTCATCTGCCGCATCACCGGCTGCCTTGGTGGCACGGCACTGGCATTTCTGGGGCTTTTTCTGGCCCACGGCAATCCGCAGCTTTTAATGCTGGCCACCGTTGTTGGCGTTATCATCGGCCGGCACATCGAAAATGGCGGCCACAGCTTTGCCTATGTCGGCACGCAATTCACGCTGGCGGTTTTGGTTGCGTTGGTTCCTGACAATTACACCCATGTCGCGGTGGAGCCTGCGGTCAGCCGCCTGTGCAGCATACTGATCGGCATGCTGCTGCTTGAACCCGTACTGGTCGCCTGGCACTTCATCACACCATGGCTGCTCGCCTTCACCCATCAGGCGTCGATCAAATCCGTCCGCATTCTGGATGCGCGATTTAAAAGACAATCGCGTCGCTAACGCGTTGCACGCCACCAATGCGGCACTATAGTGGTTTCGCATTTTACGGGGGAAGCGGGATGGCGATCGCACTGGCGGATCTTAAAGCCGAACATTTTACCGATCTGGTGGGTAGCAGCTTTCGTGTGGTGGCAACAGACCAGCAGCTAACCCTGACGCTGGACGAGGTTGTATGCTATGGCGCATCCCCGATCCCATCACAGTTTCGCACCCCGTTTATTCTTATCTTTGCCAGCCCCAGTGTCAGCGAGGAGATCGGCCAGTCTCAGGTGACACTGCAGCACGATAAGATCGGCGCGCTGTCAATTGCCATCAGCCCGCTTGACCGCAAAGAAGATGGCACCATCCGCTATCAGGCCATTTTCTGCTGAGCTGGCGGTTGCCACACCATCAGATAATGGCTGCCTTCCAGCTTATAGTCGATAAAACCATTGCGCAGATATAACCGGTGGGCGCGGTTATGCCCTTCAACATGCAGCGAGCAACTGCGGCCCAACCCCGCCGCAATTTTCTGCACCTGCACCAAAAAGCGTGTGCCCAGACCATGGCCGGTGCAGTGTGGTAAAAAACTGATCTCGACAATGCGCACATCGTCCGGGGCCTGATACGACAGATACAATCTGCCGATCCGTGCGCCCCGGGATTCGATTATCAGAAACTGCGCATCCGCATAATATTTGCTGTAATGCAGCCATTGCAGCCGTGCCTGATCGTACAAAAAGGCCCGGCGCATATCGTCGGTCCAGCCCGGGGCTGCCGCCACTTCGGCCCAGCGATTGGCAACATAAAGATCGCGGATAAAATCCAGATCCGCTTCATTCTGCGGACGAAGCGTAATGCCATCACGGGCCAGCTCCCCGGGCAGAAGATCTGCCCGCGACGCGTGGCAACAAGGTACGGGCGGTGCCGTCACCATTATGATCTGGCGGGATATATGCCATTGCAGGCGATGCAGTATAGGAAGGTCTGAAAAGGCTGGCGGTTTTCATGCGCAGCCCCATCACCAATGCTGCTGATCATATTCGGCATAGCGACGTTTGGGCTGGGTGCGGCGGTCCCCGGCGAATAAAAATCATTCTGTTTGAGCGTACGCGATAAGTTGGTTGCAGCGCTTGGCGTGCAAACCATGTCGGTAGCGGAACCCGATATGTAGGTCGTAACGCTGTGATTATGCGCTGAAATCTGGGCGGTATTGAGCGTCGCGGCGACCGCGCCATAGGATGAACCAATGGCATAATTCGCCCCCGACGGGGTGCCACTGCCCGGCCCGATGGCGATTTTATTGTCCGTATACGCACCCTGTGCCGCCCCGTTAAGATTGGGCACCTTAAAGGTCTGCACACCATCGCCGCCATAGGTCGTACTGATAACGGCATACAAGACATTATATTGACTGATCTGGTACGTCCCACCATTGCAAGGCAGCCAATTGTAAGGGACATAATCAAAGGCAAAGGCACGCACCTCACCAATAAATGGTTCAGACATAATGAGTATCCTTCTATTTTAGACCTACGACCTTTGCGGATAGATGCCATTGAGGCAAATAATGTAATTCACCCCGAGTGACGGCATGACATTGCTATGCGCCCCCCCTCCCCCCGTATTGGCGACAACCGCAGTATTCATAACCTTGGGCGTAAGGGCCGCCGTGGCAACATTAATATACAGGCCAACAACAGCCTGATTATTGGTCACAGATGCATAATAGGAATTGGCGCTGAGCGTTGTATCTGTTGCCGCAGATGTCGTTGCCACCAGAGTATGCGTATGGGTGGGCATGGT
>JBAVPS010000168.1:0-5490 GCA_049693315.1 Rhizomicrobium sp.
CGTCTTCCGACCAGACGGGGATCCGTCTGGACCGGTTTCTGGCGGATTCTCTGGCCGATATCAGCCGTTCGCGCCTTGGTCAGCTTATAGCCGCCGGGGCGGTCAGCCGTGATGGCGTCACGATAAAAGACGGCAACCACCGGGTCAAACCCGATGATGTCTATCAGGTGGTTTTGCCGCCGCCGCTGCCGGCCGAGCCGCAGGGGCAGGATATTCCCCTGACCATCGTCTACGAGGATGATGATCTGATCGTGGTCGATAAACCGGCCGGGCTGGTGGTACATCCGGCGGCGGGCAACCCCGACGGCACCCTGGTTAACGCGCTGATCGGCCATTGTGGCGCCTCGCTCAAGGGGATCGGCGGCGAAATGCGCCCCGGCATCGTGCACCGCATCGACAAAGATACCTCGGGTCTGCTGGTTTCGGCCAAGACCGAGCGGGCGATGGGCTCGCTGGCCAAGCAATTCGCCAACCATTCGATCGAGCGGGTCTATACCGCCGTGATCTGGGGCGTGCCCCGCCATCGTCAGGGCGTGGTCGATACCATGCTGGGCCGCAACCCCTATGACCGCAAGCGCATGACCGTGCTGCGCATCGGCGGCAAAGAAGCCCGCACCCATTATAAGGTGCTGGAGGTCTATGGTGACGAGGATCGCCCCTTTGCCAGCCTGATCGAATGTCGGCTCGAGACCGGGCGCACCCATCAGATCCGGGTGCATATGACCCATCTTGGCCATCCGCTGATCGGTGATGCCACATACGGGCGTGGGCGACTGGCCCCACGGCCAAAATCTGAAGTTGAAGAGCAGGCCTATCAAGCCGCCGGGGCTTTCACCCGTCAGGCGCTGCATGCCGGGGTGCTGGGCTTCCATCATCCGACCAAGCAGAAAGCTATGCGCTTCACGTCCGACTGGCCAGAGGATTTTGCAGCCCTGGTCGCCGCGCTGCGCGGGCTTGGGCAGCTGTAACTGCGGCGTAATTTTGCCAGACAGACAAATGTGATAATGATACTCAACTGCGTCACAATGCTGCATTGCGAGTGATTATCATTGCTGTAACATTTTCTCTCAAACATGCGGATGGGGGAATTGATGAACGTCCTGCGCTTTTGCGCGAACGGCAGCGCATTTGTATTCACATTGGGGGCAGCCCTGACGGTTGGGGCGGATGCCGCGGCGCTGGAAAGCAGCCCTATTGAAACGGTTGTGGTGTCAGCTTCGGCCATGGCCCAGAAACTCGAAGATGCGCCGGCCAGTATTTCTGTGGTCAGCAGCGAGGATCTGCAACGTCAGCCGGTGATGGATGTTACCGAGGCGCTGCAGCGTGTCGAAGGTGTAAGCCTTTCGCACAGTGGCAATCAGTTACTGGTTCAGATGCGGGGGCTTTCCAGCGCCTACACCCTGATCATGGTTGATGGAAAAAGGGTTAGTTCGACGTCGTCCATGTTCCGCGGCAATGATTTCGACGCCAGCTGGCTGCCTGTCGAGGCGATAGAACGTGTTGAGGTTGTGCGCGGTCCGATGTCTTCGCTGTATGGCTCCGATGCCATGGGCGGCGTCATTAATATTATCACCAAGCCTGTCGGAGATGCCTGGAACGCGTCGGTCAGCGGCAGCTATACTGCGCAACAGGATCGGGATGCCGGTGACAGCTACAAGATGGACAGCTTTATCAGCGGTCCGCTGGTCGACGGGAAGCTGGGTCTGAAAATGTGGGCGGGTTATGACCGCCGCCTTGCGGATGGCAAAGTCAATTCATCCGGTCAGGATGGTTTCCCGGATCGTCACGAGGCGTTTGCAAACGGCTCTCTGGTCTATACCCCCGACAATCAGACCAGGATTGAAGGTGGTGCGGGGTTCACCCAGTCAAATCACGATGGTTTCGTTATGGACCGGCGGGACTTCTCGGTTAGTGCCAACCGGGATTTCGGCTGGGCGTCGGGAACGCTGCGCCTGTATGGCGACCGCATTCACAATGCTGTCGGCAATATCACAAGTGAAATTCATCCCAATACATCCAGTAATACGGTTATGGAGGGGCGCTTTACTGTTCCGCTCGCAGACTGGCGGCAGGCTATCGCGTTCGGTGGAGATTACAGGCGACAAACCCTGCACGATGCCTATCTGCTGACCGGGCTGCCGGGGACCAGCAGCTATGGCACAGATCCCTATACCAGCGTCGGTCAGTGGTCTCTGTTTGCTGAAGATGATGTCACCATAACCCAGTCCCTGCATCTGACGCTGGGGGATCGTTATGACCACCATGATAAATTCGGTGGCCATCACAGCCCGCGGGCCTATCTGGTCTGGCATGCCCTGCCCGAGCTTACCTTCAAGGGCGGCTGGTCGCGGGCCTTTCGTGCGGCGACATTGCTGCAGCTTAGCCCAAACTGGGGTTCGGTGTCCTGTGGCAGCGCCACGACCGGATGCTATATTATCGGCAGTGCGGAACTGAAGCCGGAAACCAGCACCAGCTATGAATTTGGCACAGAATTTCACATCGGCTCTGTGTCCGCCGGTGTTACGCTGTTCCAGAATACACTGAAGAATATGATTGATATCAGCCGGACGAATAACCGGACACTGGCACCGACCTATAGCAACTTCGCTGGCTTCCTGGCCGATGGCCGCCCGATTTTCGAATACTACAATATTGCGAAAATGCGGTCGCGCGGTATTGAAGCGCATGCCGATGCGCCACTGACCGACACAATCAGTCTGCACGTCAATTATACGTATATCGACTCTCGTAATCTGGCGACAACACCGCCTATCGCCATGACGTATCAGCCAAACCACACCATCAATACCCGCATGGACTGGCAGGTGGGGAATGATCTGTCCTTCTATGCGGCCAGCCGGTTCCTCGGGAAACAGTATCTGTCTGTTTCTACATCATCGGCTGTTACCCGCGGTAGTTATGCGCTCTTTGATATGGGGGGGCGTTACGACATTCTGGATAAGACGACGTTGCGGGCGGGTGTTCTCAACGTGCTTGATCGAACCATTAGCCGCGATGTCAGTGGCGAATATAACGAGGATGGGCGTCGGTTCTTTGTTTCCCTAACTCAGCGCATCTAAACTATTTTTGGTTGTTTTTTGTCTTTTGCTGAAGGAGGCAGGCGGTCTGTGGAGCGCCTGCCTCCTATTTTGGTGCCGCCAGTGATGGCTGAAACCTGTCGTTGTACCCATGCTTCCGATCCGCACCCGACTTGAAAACGCCATGATGATACATACATCTGGAGTGCGGGAAGGGGTTGTCTTTACCGTTATCCGGTCTTTGCACCTTTGTGCTATGGTGGCCTGATCGGCCCATTGATCGGCCCATTGATCGGCCCATTGATCGGATTGGCCCATTTGAGGGAGTTAACATGAGTGAGCGTGGGCTTCCCGCCCTTCATGGCGAAAATGGACTAAAACGCTATTTATCTGAAATTCGGAAATTCCCGCTTCTGGCCCCGGAAGAGGAATATATGCTGGCCAAACGCTGGAAGGAGCATGCCGACCCCAAGGCGGCTCACCGGCTGGTAACCTCGCATTTGCGGCTGGTGGCCAAAATCGCCATGGGCTATCGCGGCTATGGTCTGCCGGTGGCGGAAATCGTCGCCGAGGGCAATGTCGGTCTGATGCAGGCGGTCAAGCGTTTCGAGCCGGAAAAAGGCTTCCGGCTGGCCACCTATGCCATGTGGTGGATCCGGGCCTCGATTCAGGAATTTATTCTGCGTTCGTGGAGTCTGGTCAAAATCGGCACCACGTCGGATCAGAAGAAGCTGTTCTTCAACCTGCGCAAGGCCAAAAGCCACATTAACGCTATCGAGGAGGGCGATCTCAGCCCCGAGCATGTCGCGACCCTGTCGCAGCAGCTTGGCGTGCCGCCGACCGAGGTGGTGAATATGAACCGCCGCCTGTCGGCACCGGATTCCTCGCTCAATGCGCCGCTGCGTTCGGAATCTGAAAGCGAATGGCAGGACTGGCTGGCCGACGATACCGACAGCCAGGAAACCGTGCTGGCCGAGTCTGAGGAATATGACGAGCGGCGCCAGTTGCTGCTGGCAGCTTTGGTCGAGCTGCCCGAGCGTGAACGCGAAATCCTGCGCGCCCGCAAGCTGCAGGAAGATCCGGTCACGCTGGAAGAGCTGTCGACCCGCTTTGGTATCTCGCGTGAGCGGGTGCGCCAGATCGAGGTACGCGCCTTTGAACGGCTGCAGGAAAAGATGAAGGCGGCTCTGGCCACCAAGCGCGCACAGATGGTTGAAACCGTGGCCTGATTGCGTTTCGCCAAGCCTGCCCCATTTCTTTTATTGGCCAAAGCCAGTCTCAACGAGGCTGGCTTTTGTTTTGGCCATGGGCTTTTGCACCTCAACCTGTCTGTTAGCGGCGGTAACATGAAGCTCTTGTGATCGTGTGACGGCGCTTGTCATGCCGCTGACGCGGAATCGATACAGATTCACAGTATTTGCACCACCCTGACGTGTTGTGATCCTCAAAATCCCGGAAGCGGTTTTCGATGGTGCGGGGGTCCCATGTTCTGGGGGATCGAATGGTTTCGTCTTTAATGGTGCGCCACTTGGGAATGATGGCGGGCTCGATGCTGGTTTTGTCACTGGCCACGGGTGTGACGGCCGGGGCGGCCACCGACAACGCGGCACTGGCCACGGGGTGGGACGGTACCGGTGTGGAAACCGTGGTTGTCACCGGTACCAAATTTAATGCCGAGGCGGCACCGGCCAAGGCGTCGCTCGCCACCACCGAGCCGCAGACCATCATCACCAAAACCTATATCGAAGATACCGCATCCGATACTGCGGATTATGTCACCGTGCTGGCGATTGCGCCGTCGATGACCGGGCTTGATATCAACGGGCCGGGTCTGTCGGATGGTAATGTCAAGAATACCCTGCGCGGTATGCCGGACGGCAGCTTTGGTATGACCTTTGATGGGGTTCCCTTCGGCGATACCAATGGGCCGAGCCATCATTCCGGCTCGTATTTTCCATCTTCGACCATCGGCAGCATCAATGTCGAGCGCGGTCCCGGTAACGCGGGCAATCTTGGCGCGGCGACCTATGGCGGTTCGATCAATATGTATTCCGACGCGCTGCAGGATGAAACGCAGTTCAAGGCGGGCGTTACCTATGGCAGCTGGGATACCTGGAATCTCACCGGCAATCTGCAGACCGGCACGATTGAGGCGCTGAATGGCGCGCGCCTGATGGTCAATGTGCAGGATACTGTCAGCAGTGGCTATATCTCGATGCAGAACACCATGCGTGACAACGAACTGATCAAGTTCGAGGTTCCGCTGGGCAGTCAATGGTCGCTGACCCTGTTTGCCAATCGCAGCAATCTGCATCAGCATATCAATGACAATAATGGCGAGACCGCCGCACAGGTCATGACCTATGGCAAGGATTATGGTTTGCAGGACACCAACCCTGCTCTGGCCAATTACTATGACTATAATTACGAAAATAAACTAACGGATATGGAT
>JBAVPS010000169.1:0-3361 GCA_049693315.1 Rhizomicrobium sp.
ACGTCAACCACCGGAAAGCCCAGAGGCCCGCATTTGAGATAGTCGGCGACGCCCTTTTCGACCGAGGGTATCCATTGTTTCGGCACCACGCCGCCGACGATTTCATCATGGAAGACGAAACCGCTACCACGCGGCTGTGGCGCGATTTTCAGCACGACATCGCCGAACTGTCCGTGCCCACCCGACTGGCGTTTATGGCGGCCACGGATTGTCGTGGCCTTGCGGATGGTTTCCTTGTACGGCACGCGTGGTGGCCCGCAGAGGATTTTGAGGCCATAGCGGCTCATCAGTTTTTCCACCGCTACCTTCATGTGGATTTCGCCCTGACCGGCCAGCACCATCTGATGCAGGGCGGCATCCTGCTCGAAGATGATCGAAGGATCTTCGTCGCGCAACTTGGTGATGGCGGCGGTGATCTTGACCTCGTCCTTGCGGTCTGCCGCCGCGATGGCCAGCTTGTAGACCGGCGTCAGCCGTTCCACCGGGGCCGGGGGCGGCGCGGTTTTGGCACTCGACAGCCGGTCGCCGGTCGCCACACCTTCCAGCCGGGCCAGACCGACGGTATCACCGGCACGGGCTTCGGGCAGTTTGATCTGGGTCGCGCCTTTCAGGGCGATAACGCCGCCCACCCGCACTTCGCTGCCATCGGCGGCATGCAACAGTGCGCCATCCTTGACCGTGCCGGACAGCACACGGGCCAGCGAAAGTTTGCCGCCCTGACCGGAATGAAAGGTTTTGACGATCTGCACGGCGGTTTCCGGCCCGATTATCAGGCCCACGCGCTCGATCAGGGCGGTGACCTGCGGCACCTCGTGGCGCAGCGCTTTCAGCAGGCGGCGGATGCCATGGTCACTCTCGGCCGAGCCGATCAGCACCGGCACAATCCGGCCACGGGCCACTTCGCGGCGCATATCATCGAAGACCTGATCGCGCCCCGGTTCGACATCGGATAACAGTTCCTCCATCAACAGCTCGTCATAATCGGCGAGTTTTTCCAGCATGGCGAAACGGGCGTTTTTTTCACTGTCAGGGTCTGTAATATCGACCACTTCTGACGGGGCATGTTCGCGGTAGACGAAGGCCCGCTCCAGCGCCAGATCGATAAAGCCATTGACCACACCGTTTTCGGCGGTGGGAATCTGGCGCAGCAGCAGTGGTTTTTCACTGACCGACTGCAACAGGTCGAACAGGTCCTGAACCGAGCCGGTGGCCTTGTCGATCTTGTTGACGAACAGCATGTGCGGAATGGCCAGATCGGTCAGCCGTTTGAGATAGGGGCGCAGCATCTGCACCTTGGCCGGTTCTGGTTCGGCCACCACCACCACGGCATCTACGCCGGACAGCGCGAACAGCGTATCCTGTAAGAATTCGATCGAGCCGGGGCAGTCGAGGATGGTGAAGCTTTCGCCCAGATAGCGCGTGGTGGCAACATTGATTTCAACACTCATCTGGCGGGCGCGGGCTTCGGGCGCGGTATCGCCGACGGTGTTTTTCTGTGCGATGGAGCCTTTGCGCTGGGTCGCGTCGGTCGCCAGCAGGATGCTTTCCAGCAGCGTGGTTTTACCACTGCCATACGGCCCTACCAGGGCCACGGTGCGTGGCCCTCTTCCTTCCGTGTCGGGCATTCTCGGCCTCCTTCAGATCCTTCTCGTGGGATCTTTGGGGGACGCGGCGGGCACTTCCCAACGGTCCGGGAAGCGTCACGCATCCCTTATGTGTTGGGCTAAGCGTGACGCGATTGGGGACGCTTGGCAAGGGGGCAGAATGTGTCGCCGCCAGAATGTGATGCCGAATTCTGTGAGACTGTTCGCGGCGAAAAATTTCCGCTACGTTAGCTCGGATATTTGATTGGGCACAGCCGGGGGGAAATGTGCAGTCATCTGTGACAGAGACCGTTTCTGTGCCATTACAGGTCGATGGCGTTTCCAAACACTTTGGACAAAGACAGGGTTCCGTGCGGATATTCGGGGTGCTGGCTATGTCGGCGCTTGGCGGCAGCATGTTTCCGCGTTTTTTTGCCCGGCGCTGGGAATATACCTGACGGGGTCAGCATTCCGGGACGTTGAGGGCCAGACCGCCCTGCGAGGTTTCCTTGTACTTGGTCGCCATGTCCCGGCCGGTCTGGTACATGGTGATGATAACCTGATCGAGGCTGACTTTGTGGCTGCCATTGCCACACAAAGCCAGCCGGGCGGCGTTGATGGCTTTGACCGCGCCCATGGCGTTGCGTTCGATGCAGGGAATCTGCACCAGCCCGCCGACCGGGTCACAGGTCAGGCCCAGATTATGCTCCATACCGATTTCCGCCGCGTTCTCGATCTGAGCATTGCTGGCCCCCATCGCTGCGGCCAGCCCCGCTGCCGCCATCGAGCAGGAGACGCCGACCTCGCCCTGACAGCCCATCTCGGCCCCTGAGATCGAGGCGTTGCGTTTGTACAGCATGCCGATGGCCGCCGCGACCGCCAGAAAGCGTACCACGCCATCCAGATCGGCCCCGGTTTCAAAGCGTAAGTAATACTGGATCACCGCCGGAATGATGCCCGCTGCGCCATTGGTTGGCGCGGTGACAATGCGCCCGCCCGCCGCGTTTTCTTCCGACACCGCCATGGCCCAGGCATTAACCCAGTCGATCGCCTGCAGGCCGCTATTGTCGCCGGTGCCTTCCAGCCGCCGGAACAGCGCGCGCGCCCGCCTTGCAATGCCCAGTGTGCCTGGCAGCGGTTCGGTCTGACGAAAGCCCCGGTTGATCGCCGCCTCCATCACCTGCCAGATGCGCAAAAGACCTGCGCGCACCTCAGCCTCCGGGCGGCGGCTGGTTTCGTTGGCCATCACCAGATCGAAGATGCGTAAATTATGCTGGGCGCATTGTTCCAGCAGATCGGCCCCGGAACAAAACGGATAGGGTGGGGCGATGGCGGGGTTTTCGGGGGCAGTTTCTTCGTCCCCCTCGACAATGAAGCCGCCGCCGATCGAATAATAGTTGCGGGCCGCCAGTTGCGTGCCATCGGCGCTGTAGGCGCTGAGGCGCATGCCGTTGGTGTGGCGCGGCAGGGTTTCTTTGTAGAGGAACAAAAGATGCTGCCTGATATCAAAAGCAATCTCGTGGCGGCCCATCAGGCGCAGCCGTCCGGTGTTGCCAATGCGCGCCATAGCGGGGGCGACACTGTCGGGATCAATGCTTTGCGGGTCTGATCCTTCCAGACCAAGCAGCACGGCACGGTCGGTGCCATGGCCCTTGCCGGTCAGCGCCAGTGAACCATAGAGCCGCACATCAAGGCTGGCGGTATCACCAAGGCGGCCGCTTTGTTCCAGCATACGGGCAAAACGGCAGGCCGCGCGCATCGGGCCGACGGTATGCGAG
>JBAVPS010000170.1:0-3658 GCA_049693315.1 Rhizomicrobium sp.
ACGCTATACTGCTTATCGCTCAGCGCTGCGGCCTTCAGGAAAATATTCCGCCAGACAGATAAAATCGTGTTCCGACCGCTTGTTTGCCTGCGTGTCTCCAAGTCTACGATCCATTGAATTATCATACCGCAGGAATATGGGGCGCGCCCGAAATTGCCTGCTGCCGAACCAAGGTTCTTAGTAGATAGATCGGCCACGCAGCTATTAAGCCCATCGATCATAGTGCGATCAAATTCCACTTGGTCGATATGGCCTAGCTCGCGTTGGAGAACATAGGCAGCATATTCCGCACCGCCTTCGGAGAGCCACACATCCGTAGGAGGATTAAACAAATATCCGTTCCAATAATGAAAGGCTTCATGGAACACAAAATGCTCCAAATCCTTTGCATCGATCGCTGGTGCGTTACGCGGAAGATGAAATCGCAAAGACATCATCAGGCCGGGTGTCGTGTCGCCATGCCATTGGAAATATGTTGGTTCGTCTAGGGCTATGACAATGCGGGGATGTTCGGCTAATGGAAACCCCAACTGCTTGCTGTAAAACGCAACGGCGGTTTTAGCGTTTTCTGAAATTTGTGTTCTTAGCGCGCCTGGAAAATTCGGTGCCGCCGCCGAGAGTACCCCATCATCGTGCAAATATCGGGTTGGCCCAATAAATACATATCCGTCCTGGCGTAATTCACGCCGATTTCCCCGTTGCGCGTCCGGAGTGCCAGAAAAAACCTGATACAGCTTCGGTAAATCGTAATGGACCTCCGCCTTGACCGACCGTGGCAGGAAATACGGCAAATAGATAACGGCCCCCGTTTCACCAACCCGCGTCAATGCAGGATATGTCCGGTCGAATTCTTGTGCTGTCGGCTTAACCCGCAGCGTAAAGGTGGTAAATGCACTTTTGTTTTTTGTAGTGACTTGCCCATGCGCGAAATTCAGGTTGTAGGTTGCGAGACGCACGTCACCTGAGGATAGGACTGTTTCTGGAATGTCGAACTGAAACGATTGCGCAGGTTTTTGCGAGTGAAAAGAGATAGCCACCCCATCACTTCGGCAATGTACCGTTATTTTGACTTTGCTTGGAAGTTCGCCAGCAATCGCCATATCACTGCAAGCGACTGAGAATAGTGCAAGCAAGGCCACGACTGATACCGCCAAGTATCTACAGACGCCACCACTCGGTTCAATGTTCGAACGCTTGCCTAATTGAGCGCGTGCCCTGCCGGATAATGGTTCAAAATTCAGTTCCATATCCATCCGGCCCCGATCATTGGTGAAAGGCACTGTAACCGTATCACCCAAAATCGCGACGGACAATTATTGACGCATTTAAAAAGTTCGCAGAATAGCCATTGGGGGCATATCCTGCCATTTAGCATAGCCCCCAGGCAATGCCGCCGCAGCATCACGCCGTTTTAATTCAGACGTAGCCCATATTTCCTGCCCCGCCAGCGGGGAAGGTGGCTTGCGAGCCAATGCGAGCAAGACGGAAGGGGGGGGACCGCTTAAACCAGTCCGGCGTTATGGCGCGGAATGTCGATCTGATGATGGACATGCACGCTCATCAGCAAGCCGAAGCCGAACATCACCGAAATCAGCGCCGTGCCGCCATAAGAAATCAGCGGCATCGGAATGCCCACCACCGGGATCAGGCCCATCACCATGGCGGCATTGATCATAATGTAGAAAAAGAAATTCAGCGTGATGCCCATGGCCAGCAGGCGGGCAAACTGGCTGCGCGCGCTCATAGCGATCTGCACGCCATAGCCGATCACCACCGCAAACAGCAGGAACAACGCCATGCAGCCGACGAAACCGAATTCCTCGGCATAGTTGGTAAAGACAAAGTCGGTCTGCTTTTCGGGCAGGAAGTTGAGGCGGCTTTGCGTGCCTTGCAGAAAGCCCTTGCCCACCGCACCGCCGGACCCGATGGCGATCTTGGCCTGTGTGATGTTCCAGCCCGCCCCCAGCGCATCGGATTCGGGGTCGAGGAAGGTCATCACCCGGGCCTTCTGATAATCATGCAGCACGAACTGCCACGCCACCGGAATGGAGGCACCAATCGCCGAGAATGTCGGTGTGATCCACCACCACGATAGCCCGGCCAGAAACAGCAACGAGAAACCATCGGCCAGCAGGATCATCGTGGTGCCTAGGTTCGGCTGCATCACCACCAATACGGCGGGCGCACCAATCATCAGCACCGGAATAATCAGTTTGCCGGGCTTGGAGACATCTTCAACATTCAGCCCGTGCAGATAGCGCGACAGCGCCAGCACCAGCGAAATTTTCATGAATTCGGATGGTTGCAGCACGATGGGCCCAAGTTGCAGCCAGCGCTGCGCCCCCAGCCCTTCATGGCCGACCAGATCGACCGCCACCAGCAGCAGCATCGACACGCCATAGGCCGGATAGGCCAGATTCATCCAGACCCGGATGTCGGTCACCGCCACAATCACCATCAGCACAAAGCCGAAAATGAAATGCAAAATCTGCGAACTGGCCCACGGCGTGATCGAACCACCCGCCACCGAATAGAGCATGGCGATGCCAATGCCGGTGATGGTCATGATCAGCAGCATGAAGCCCCAGTTGATTTCGAACAGCTTGTCGCGTGCCGACAGGGTGCGGCGTGCGGCGGCATAGGGGCGCGCAATCATGTCGGGTTCCCCTCGGGTTCATCCGGCGTATCGCTGCCGGCATCCTGACCGGCGGCACCATCGGCAGTACCGTCTGTCGCGGCTGCGGGCGCGGGTGCATTGGGATCGGCGGGTTGGCCGGTGCGCTGACGCTCGAACGGATCAGCCGCCGCGGCCGCCCCCGGATAGGCGGTGCGATAGCGCAACGGATCGCGCTTTTGCGCGAACAGCATGATGTCGCGCGCCATCTGAACCTGCGGATGCGAGGGTAGCGCACCATGCTCGATAAACACCACACAGGCATAGCGCGGCTGGGTCGAGGGGGCGAAAGCGAAGAACCAGGCGTGATCGCGCAAATTCCACGGTAAGGAATCATTATGGCGCACGCCGGACAGCCGTTCTTCCTTGGAAATGCGGCGCACCTGTGCGGTGCCGGTTTTACCCGACATCTCAAAACCGGGCTGCATGATGCGCCAGCCAAAGGCACTGCCACCCGCTTCATTGGTCACAGCGAACAAACCATCGCGCACCACCGCGAACGCTTCCGGCGAGAAGGGCAGCGGTGGCGCTTCGGGCCGTGGCTGCCACTGGCCGCCGACGACGCGGGCGATACGGGGGCTGACCGCCTTGCCCGACGCAAGGCGCGCCGCCAGGGTGCAGAGCTGCAACGGCGTCGCCAGCACATAGCCCTGACCGATACCGTTGACCAGTGTTTCACCCTGCTGCCAGGGAATACCAAAGCGCTGGCGTTTCCATTCCCGGCTGGGAATGAAGCCCGACTGCTCGCCGGGCAGATCAATACCGGTTTCCGCGCCGAAGCCCATTTTACGGGCGGCATCCATCACCTTGTCGACGCCAAGGCGGCGGGCCAGTTCATAGAAAAAGATATCGCAGGAAACCTGCAGGCCCTTGCGCAGATCAACCTCGCCATGGCCATGCTTGTCGTAGCAATGGAACTCGTGATTACCCAGCGTCATCACGCCGGTACAGTTCACTTTAAGATCGGCCAGACCATTATCATAG
>JBAVPS010000171.1:0-13787 GCA_049693315.1 Rhizomicrobium sp.
GCAGTGCACAGGTTGATGACTATCTGGCCAAACTGGCCGCTTATGACCCGAACGAGACGCCGGACCCAAAAGCATTGCGCGCCGCCTGGGGTAAAGGAGTTGCGAAATGAGCACCAACGAAACCGAGGTCAAACAATCCCGTGGTCGTATCTGGCTGAGCGCCCTTGCCGGAAACGCGACCATCAGCACGGCTGGCACCGGCGCGGTTATCTATGCCGATGCGCCACTGGCAGCCGATAAGGCCCGTTTCATCGCCATTGTGCCAGATGCCAACAATAAGTTCCCGCGCGCCCGCACGGGTGAAGTTGGTCTGGAACAGGGCTGGAATCTGGCAAAGCTGGTACGTGACACCATGGCTGCAGACAAGGATGGCGCCCGCCGCCCGATCGTCGCGGTCGTTGATGTCACAAGTCAGGCCTATGGCAAGCGTGAAGAGATGCTTGGCATTCATCTGGCATGCGCGGCAGCGGCCAATGCCTATGCCGAAGCCCGTATGGCAGGCCACCCCATCGTGGCGTTACTGGTCGGCAAGTGCATGTCTGGTGCATTCCTCGCCCATGGGTATCAGGCAAATCGTCTGGTAGCGCTGGACGACCCGAATGTGCTGGTACATGCCATGGGTAAGCAGGCTGCAGCCCGCATCACCCGCCGCCCGGTCAGTGAACTGGACATACTGGGCGATAAAATTCCCCCCATGTCCTATGACATCCGCAACTACTCCAAACTTGGCTTGTTGCACGCCCTGATCAGCGGCGTGAATGCCAATGCACCAGCCGCTGCAGATATCGAAAAAGTACAGAAGGTTCTGAGCGAGGCTGTTACGGATATCCGCAGCTCCGGCAGCACCGACTTAAGCTGCCGCCTCACCTCGCCCGCCGCCAAAGACTTACGCGCCGCTTCGATCAAGGTGCGTCAGTATCTGGCGCAGGAGTGGAACGCGAGCAACTAACACAACACTAACTTCTGGGTTCCGAAAAAATAACAGCGGAACCCAGACAGCCGGTGTTCGTTTCTAAAACCACCCCATACGAGCAAAAGCACAAAAGTTTGTGCTCGTTATAACGACAACCATCTAGGTCTTTTACCAGCTATCGGTAAAAGACGGGAGTGCCCAAATGTATATGATGATTGCGTCCGCGCTGGTTCCGGTGTTCTTTGTAATGGCACTGGGCTATTTCTCTGGTAAACGCGGTATTGTCGACAATGTGAACATAAAATCGCTTAATATGTTCCTGATGAATTTCGCATTGCCTGCAGCATTGTTCACGGCCATCGCACGTACACCACGCGATGTTATTATGCAGAATGCCTCGCAGATGGCGGTACTGGCGATCTCGCTGCTGGTGATCTTCATCATCACTGCGTTGATCCAGTATAAGGCCTTCAAGCTCAATCAGGCAGATGGCGCGGTTCAAACCCTGACGATTGCATTTCCGAACTTTGCATCGATTGGTTTACCGCTGCTGGTTGGCATCTATGGCACGCAGGCGGCTCTGCCTGTGGCGATTGCCATTGCCACCGGTTCAGTAACCATTTCACCGCTTACGCTCACGCTGCTTGAACTGTCGAAGCAAACAGACAAGAACAAGCCGAAAATTCTGCAATTTTTCGGTGCGTTGAAAAAGTCAGTTTCTAAGCCTATCTTTATTGCGCCACTGCTGGCGGTGATCCTGGCTTTGTCGGGTGTCGTTCTGCCGGAACTGGCATACAAATCGTTCAACCTGATCGGTCAGGCAACCGCCGGTGCCGGTCTGTTCCTCACCGGCCTGATCCTGTCGGCCCAGCCGATCCGCATCACCGGTAATGTTGCGGTTGGCGTTCTGCTCAAGAACATTATTCAGCCGCTAATTGCTGCGCTGGTTGTTTATCTTCTGCACGTGCCGCAACCAATGGCAAGCGAAGTGGTGCTGCTGATTGCCATTCCGGCAGGCTTCTTCGGCCTGGTCTTCGGCGCAGGCTATGGCTCACGCCCCGCGGTGGCAGGATCTACACTGGTCGCTTCATCGCTGTTCAGTATCATAACGCTGGCGGTTGCCATTGCATTGGTAGCCCCCCACTAAGGGAATATAATGACGCACTTCCGTCCGCATGACCTCATCAGGCTTCCACGATCCCATGGCCTAACCGGTGTCGGTCCGACACCGGCCTGGGTCAGGAAATCACTGGCAGTTGCACCATGGGTGGTTGTGCGGCGGACGGCGGCTTTACCGCCGGGAACCATCGCAGTCGGTGTGCGTGGCCCGGAACGTAATTTACGCTGGGGTGGAATCATCCCTGCTTCTGACGCCATGGAATGCTGGACACCGGAAACAGTCAGCAAACGTTACCTGTTGCTGTCAGAAGGGCGCAGACGCATGATCCCGGCATTGACGGCTATTCGTCCGTTCACAGAGATATTACGACAATATGGTCTTGTCGGCGGCCCTACGGGCAGCGTTGGATTTGAATTGGTCAGTGGGCGGCCCACCGCTACGGTCAACAGTGATCTGGATGCCGTTATCCAAACCCCACAGCACATAGCGCGCGATGTGGCACAGGCGATCATGCAGGCTGTTTCGCAACTACCGGTGCGCTGCGATGTGCAATTAGAAACACCGGGTGGCGCTATCACGCTGGCGGAGTATGCCTTTGTTGATGGTCCGATTGCCTTACGCGGATCAAACGGCCCCCATTTGGTACGTGACCCATGGGCGATAACCGGTGAGAAGGAAAATACTGATAATGACGAGCTTTCTTTGTCCGGGTCAGGGCGCCCAGCATCCTGGTTTTCTGCATAACCTGCCCCCGTCTGACGCCACACAGCAGACGCTGGCAGAAGCCAGTGCCGCGTTAGACTGTGATGTCCTGTCGCTTGATAGCGAGAACGCATTAGAATCCACCATTGCGGTGCAATTGACAGCCGTCATTGCGGGCGTTGCCATGTCGCGGACTCTTGATGCCAATGGCATCACGCCCAATGCAGTGGCGGGGCTTTCGGTTGGCTCCTTTACCGCAGCCGTGATCGCGGGTGCCATTGACTTTGCAGACAGCCTTCGTCTGGTTAAAATCCGTGCCACACTGATGGAAAACGCCTATCCGTCGGGATATGGCATGGCGGCGTTTGGCGGTTTTAATCAGTTACGGCTGGAAAAACTGGCCGCCACACAGGCCACAGAATCCGAACCGCTTTATCTGGCCAATTTCAATGCGCCGACAGAAATTGTCGTCACGGGCGCAACACCGGCACTTGAACGGCTGATCGAGGCCGCCAGACAAGCCGGAGCCCGCCGCGCCAGTATGCTGAAGGTCAGTGTACCGTCGCATTGCCCGCTACTCGACAGTGTATCGCATGCTTTAACCGAAGCGATCAGCAAGATCTCCATCCACCCGCCTAAGGTCACCTATGTCGGCAACCGGCGGGCCCGCGTATTGCGTGATGCAAATGCTGTGATCGAGGAACTGACCACCAATGTCTGCAACCCCGTATTGTGGCACGACAGCACGACATTACTCTATGAACTGGGCGAACGCTTTTTCCTTGAAATGCCCCCGGGCGGCGTGTTGACCGGTTTGGCCAGTGACGCTTTTTCCGATGCAATGGCCCGCGTCACCGAAACCACGCCCTTAGAAACGCTGACCTATATTGCCCGGCGTTACGTTCCGGCTGACAGCTAAAACCCCACGCGTTATTTCGGTTCATCCGCTGCGGCAGCTGCCGCGGCGGCGTAACGGCGGGCCAGCATAGCGCACACCATCAGCTGGATCTGATGAAACAGCATCAGCGGCAGCACAATCATGCCGACGGTAGAACGCGCGAACAGAATGTTGGCAATCGGCACGCCGCTGGCCAGACTTTTCTTTGAGCCGCAAAAAACAATTGCAATTTCGTCAGCGCGATTAAAGCCCAGACGGCGTGCCCCCCAGGTCGTGATAACCAAAGCCACGGCCAGTAGCGCCGCATCAAGCACCAAAATCACAAGCAGATCAGACAGCGCCAGCGTATGCCACAGACCATGGCTGACTGCCTCGCTAAAGGCACCATAAACCACCATCAGGATGGAACCGCGGTCGACGAAGCTGAGCATTTTCTTATGCCGCAACGCCCAGCCACCGATGAGCGGATGCATAAGCTGACCAATAGCAAACGGCACCAGCAACTGCATGATAATGGCCTGCAGCGAGCTCAGCGAAAAACCGCCGGTACCATGCGCACTCAGCAGAAGCCCTGTTAAAATTGGCGTTAAAAACACCCCAAGCAGACTGGATGCCGACGCACTGCATATCGCTGCCGGAATATTGCCCCCCGCAATCGAGGTGAACGCGATGGAAGACTGCACCGTCGATGGCAGACAGCATAAAAAGATGATGCCGGTAATCAGCAGTGGTGACAGAAAGCTTGCCCCGGCCATGCCAATCACAAGCCCAAGCAGGGGAAATAACACGAAGGTTGAAACCAGAATAACGATATGCAAACGCCAGTGGGTAAACCCGGCCAGCACCGCTTCACGCGACAGCCGCGCCCCATGCAGGAAAAACAGCAAAGCGATGGCGCAATCGGTGGCGACGTCAAAATTTGCCGCCGCCCTGCCAGTGACTGGTAAGAATGTGGCGATAACCACCGAGGTTGCAATGGCGAGCGTGAAATTGTCCGGCCTAAAGCGCGACAGACGGGCGAGAAATGTCATACTAACTCCAACAGCCGCAGCCATGTGCGGCTTTATCGTGTAATCGTTTTCAGTCGTCCTAGCATCTTTGTGCCTTCAAAAAAATGCACACATCCGTAATGTGGACAGGTTCATTTTCCTCACCATTGAACCGCCATTTTCGTCAACATTTCATCAAGAAACGATATGAAGGCCCGCGTTTTTGCGGCGGGCCGGCGTGACGGATGCGTCACGGCATAAATCGCACCCAGATCGGGCAATTCCACATCAAGCGACACTTCAACCAATTCACCACGCGCCAGTGCAGGCGCGGCCAGAAACCGTGGCCCCAATACCAGCCCCATTCCGGCGATCGCTGCCTGAACCAGCGCCGAACCATGATTGGCAATCAAAGCCCCATGCACCGGCACACGGATATCGCCCGATTTACCAAACCGCCACCTATCCGTGCTGACACCGGGCGATAGTGTATAGCCCAGACAGGCATGGTCATTGAGATCTGCAACCGCATGCGGCACACCGTGCAACGCCAGGTAATGTGGTGCCGCACAGATAACAAGGCGCACCGGGGCCAGCTTACGGGCAACCAGACTGCTATCGGCCAGATGGCCAATGCGGATGGCCAGATCCCAGCGTTCCTGCAACAGATCGACATAGCGATCATCCAGCCCCAGATCGACCGTCACGGCGGGATGGCGTTCGGTAAACTGCGCCAGTAACGGCACAACATGCATCAGACCAAAGGCTGATGGCGCGCTGAGCCGTAAATTCCCTTCTACCATCAGGGTGCGACTGGACGCTTCCGCATCGGCCTCACCAAGATCGGCCAGAATACGCTCGGCTTTTTCGAGATAGGATGCCCCGGCTTCCGTCAGCGACAACCGCCGCGTTGTCCGGTGCACCAGACTGACACCCAGCCGATCCTCCAACGCGCTCAGGTGGCGCGCGGCCATGGTTGGTGACAGCCGCATCTGGCGGGCGGCAGCCGAAAGCCCGCCCAGCCGCACGGCGTGTACGAAAACCTCGATCCCGGTCAAACGATCCATCATGACTTTATACTACCAGTTCAAAGTGATTGTCATAAACAGCATATTATCACACAATGCGCGACAAACTATATCTGCTGGCGAAAGGAGTTCCCACCATGACATCCATCGCCACACCAGCCCGCGCCCCCTTATCTGCCCATTACGGTGCCACCCTGCTACGGGTAAGCCTGGGCGGGCTATTTCTGGCCCATTTCGGTCTGAAACTCTTCGTCTTCACCCCGGCTGGGACAGCCAAATTCTTTGCCAGCCTCGGCCTGCCGCCCGAACTGGCCTATGTCACCATGGCCGCGGAACTGATCGGTGGCCTGATGCTGATCCTTGGCCTCTATGCCCGCGTGGCAGCACTGGCGCTGATCCCGCTCATTCTGGGCACCATCGTTACGGTGCATGGCGCCAACGGCTTCTTCTTCAACAATCCGGGTGGCGGCTGGGAATATCCCGCCTTCTGGTCCATCGCGCTGTTTGTTCAGGTGCTGATCGGCGATGGCGCATGGGCCGTGGTGCCCACTCGCCTGCCCCGCAAGGCATAGATCCAGATTAACCAAGGTCAATAACGATGCGCACACAACCGGTTTTCTATCTGCCGCATGGCGGCGGTCCCTGCTTCTTTATGCCAGATCCTGACGGTCAATGGACCGGTATGGCGAAATTTCTGGCGAGCCTGCCCGGGCAGTTGCCGCAAGCACCCAAAGCTATTCTGATTGTGTCCGGCCATTGGGAGGCTGATGGTTTTGCCTTCAGTGGCATCGATCAACCCGGCCTGATCTATGACTATTATGGCTTTCCGCAGCACACCTACGCCCTCACCTACCCGGTACCGGGGGCCCCGTGGCTGGCCCGTGAAGCCGCCGCCAAACTCAAAGCCGCAGGCTTAAAGGCCAGCATTGATCCGGCCCGCGGTCTCGATCATGGCGTATTCATCCCGTTAAAGGTCGCCTTCCCGGAAGCGTCTGTGCCCGTAGTGGAGATGTCGCTCGATCATGGACTGGACCCGGCGCTGCATATCAAAGCTGGCGCGGCCCTTAAGTCTCTGCGCAATGACAACGTATTGATCATTGCCACCGGCATGAGTTTTCACAATATGCGCGGTTACGGCAATCCGAACGCGACGGCGCCCTCGCAAGCCTTCGATCAATGGCTGACCGATACGCTGGCCTTGCCACCGTCTGAACGCAGTGCAGCCCTGACAGACTGGGAACAGGCCCCTGCGGCGCGGCTATCGCATCCGCGCGAGGAGCATCTGATCCCCGTCATGTTGGCTGCCGGTGCCGCCGAAGGCCCGGGCACACGCATTTATAACGAACTGGTGCTGCGCACCGCGCTGTCCGCCTTCCGCTTCGATTAGTCTACGAAAAAGGGGCGGATGCGAAAGCACCCGCCCCTGTACTACACCCTGGCGTAAAGCCTTATTGCTCGGCGAAGCGCTTGACCAGACGATACTGGAACTCGCGTCCATCCATCAGCGCCTTGACCCCGACCCGCTCGTTCAGGCCGTGAATATTGCCCTGATCGGGATCGACGAAAATCCCTTCAATGCCATAGGTCGGGATTCCCGCCGCCGAGGTGTAAATGCCATCGGTTGCCCCCGCCATCAGCACCGGCAGCACCGGCGTACCGGGATACAGTTCGGCCGACACCGCCTGCACCGGCCCGATAATTTCGGCCCCGAGTTTGGGCGCAGGTGTTGCCGGGCTAAGCGGCCCGAAGAAATCTACGCTGATCCTGGAATTACCAATGGCCCCGGCAAGGGTTTCACGCACGGCCTGCGGGCTGGTACCGGGGAAAATCCGGCAGTTGATATTGGCGCTGACCTTCTGTGGCAAGGCATTGGTGGCATGACCACCTTCGATCATTGTCGCCACACAGGTGGTACGCAGCAAGGTGTGATAGGTCGGATTCTGCGACAGCAGTTTATCGGCGGCCTTGTCGTTGGGGTTAGCGACAATGGCGGCCATGGCTTTGCCTTCCGGCCCCCTGGTGATTTTAGCCATCTCGGCAAAATAGCCGCGATTGGCATCATTTACGATCACCGGGAATTCATAGGCAGCGATTTTCCCAAGCGCGGTCGCCATATCATAGATGGCGTTGTCTGGTCGAGGACGCGAGGAATGGCCACCCGGATTGACCGCCGTGATGGTGTAATCCTGATAGACCTTTTCGGCAGCTTCAACATCAAGGGTCACGCGCTTACCCTTGTCATCAAGCTCACCCGAGCCGCCTTCGTTGATGGCGAAAGCCGCATCGATCCAGTCACGATGCACCTTGGACAGATACTCAGCCCCATTGAAGGCGCTTGACGTTTCTTCGCCGCAGGTCAGCGCCATTTTAATGGTGTGCTTCGGCACATAGCCTTCACGCTTATAACGGATGAGCAGATCGGTGAAGATGGCAGCCATTGCCTTGTCGTCCGACGTGCCACGACCGTAGAAGTAACCGCCCTCCTCGATCAGGGTAAAGGGATCACGCGTCCAGTCACTACGCTTGGCTTCGACCACATCAAGGTGGGCAAGCAACAAGATAGCTTTTGCCGACGGATCGCTGCCCTTCAGCGCCGCCACCACCCCACCATCCTTGGGATGCTCAGGCGTGGCAAACAGATGAATATCGGCATCGCTGTAGCCTGCCGCTTTCAGGCGCGCCGCCATTCGTTCAGCCGCCAGAGTGCAACTGCCTGATGACAGGGTCGTATTGGTCTCGACCAGCTCTTTATACAGGGAACGAAAATCAGCTTCGCCCGTATCCGCCGCCCAACAGACCTGAGTGGCAATTGCGGCGGCGGCTGCCACCAGGCACAACGAAAAACGCATGATAAGAAACCCATTTCAATAGCGTTAAGCATAGTAACGCCACAGCCCACCCCCGCAATGGCCCATACATACCAAACCGACATTTTCCGGCCAAACAAGCCAAAGGCCGCACAGCATGGGCCAGGGGACAGACAAACCTGCGTAAAGAATAAGCAGTCTGCGTCCAGGCAGGCTTCACAACACCCATATGCGCTGTGGTTATAGTTTTTTGGCCTCGCCACCACCCTGCTGTATCAGAACAAGACAAGCGGCAGTAAAAAATCTACCTTTAAGTGAAATAACCCACATACATCTAAACGACTCCTGACCAATTCAACCTAAACGTTGTTAAATTGTTACTTCAAGCGTTTAGTTTTTATATATCGCACAATAAATATCGCCGATAGTAACCGATCTGAATTTCTTATATTTAGAATATCAACCAGTGCGTGTTTTTAAATACTTGTTTTTGACTATTACATTTACCATTTGTGTACGCATCGTGCTGCAAGGTCGGGTAGCAAGCTTTATACTTATTAATACGCCCAGGAAGGATATACCGATGCGTTTCTCGTTCGGCCTGCACACCGTTTCGGCCAAAGCGATCAGTCTGATCGTCGTCATGATCATCATCAGTATCGCCGCCTGCGCCGCATTCATTCTGAACCATTTCAACAAATTACTCGGCACCGACAGGCTTGAGGAAAATCTCGCCGCCGCCGAACAAATGATAAATCCCGACCAGCAACCCTACTCTCTTGAGAACGGCGTTCTGAAGGTCGGGGACCATGTGCTGAATAACGACAATGCCACGACGGATAATATCGCCCGGGTTTTCCACGGCTCTATGTCCATCGCGGTCGGGCGGGTCCGTGTGGCGACGTCGAACAAAAAGGCCGACGGCACCCGCGCGGTTGGCACCAAGATCGGTGCAGAAGTCGCAGATAAGGTCTACAGTTCCGGCAAGGTCTATAGTGGTGCCACCGTTGTAGCGGGCGAGCCGCATCTGTCAGCCTATATGCCGCTGAAAGACACCAGTGGCAAAATCGTCGGCATTCTGGCGGTCGGCTATATCACGACCGAATTCATGAAGACCTTCTATGATGCGGTGACCCTGACCTGCATTGCCGGTCTGGGCCTGATCATCCTGTGCGGTGGTCTGGGCTACTTCGTTTTCCGCTATCTGTTTGCGCCCTTCAAACCGCTGAGCGAGCTGATGAGTGATGCGCAAAAGGGCCGTTACACCACCGATGTTCCCTATACCGAGCGCAAGGACGAGTTCGGCACCCTGGCTGAAGTAATTTTGCAGTTCAACCAGTCGATGAAGGCGCAGGAAGCCCAGCGCATCAAAGCCGAAGAAGAAAAAAAACGCGCCACCGAGGAGCAAAAATTAGCCGAAATCGAAGCCCAGCGCCGCAGCGAAGCCCTTGTCGTCGAGACCTTCGGCGAAGGGCTAAAGGCGATGGCCGAAGAACGGCTGGATTACCGCCTGAATGCGAACCTGCCGCCCGCCTATCAGGCGCTCAAAGACAATTTCAACCAAGCGATGGAGACGTCAGAACGTAACCGCCGCGAACGCGAGCAAGCCGCCAAGCAGCGCGAGATCGACCGCGCCAAAGCCGAGGAAGCGCAGAAGCAAGCCGAAGAAACCGCCCGGCTGGCGGGCATTGAACTGGTGGTGTCCTCGTTCGGCGAGGGGCTGGACGCGATGGCCCAGCGCAATCTGACCTATCGGCTGACCAAGGCGCTGCCGGAAGAATATCGCGTGCTGCAACAGAACTTCAACGATGCCATCGGCCAGCTCGAAGGGGCCATGCGTGACATCAATAAAAGCGCCAACGACATTGCCACCAACTGTCACGATATCAGCGAAGGCGCCCATGGCATGGCCAGCCGCACCGAGCGACAGGCCGCATCGCTGGAAGAAACTGCCGCAGCGGTCAATGAAATTACCGCGACCGTTGGTAAATCCGCCGACAGTGCCGCGCAGGCCAGCCAGCGCGCCATCGACGCCAAGAAAGGTGCCGAGCACGGCAACAGCATTGCCAGTCTGGCGGTTGATGCCATGCGCGAGATTGCCAAATCGTCCGGTGAAATCTCTAATATCATCGGCGTGATTGACGAGATCGCGTTTCAGACCAACCTTTTGGCGCTTAATGCCGGTGTCGAGGCAGCGCGGGCGGGCGAAGCTGGCCGCGGCTTTGCCGTGGTGGCATCCGAAGTGCGGGCACTGGCCCAGCGTTCCGCCGAAGCCGCCAGAGAGATCAAGAAATTGATTAAAGCCAGCGAAACACAGGTCGAAACCGGGGTGAAGCTGGTCGAAGAAAGCGGCGGCGCTCTGCAGAAAATCGTCGAGGATGTTGCGTCGATCTCAACCCTGGTCGGGGAAATCGCCCATTCGCAACGCGAACAGGCCAACGCACTGGGCGAGATTGATTCCGCAGTTTCCGATATGGATAAATCGACCCAGCAAAATGCCGCCATGGCCGAAGAAAGCAACGCCGCCAGCGAAGCACTGGCCGGTTACGCCAAGGAAATGGAAAGCATGGTCGGCCGCTTTACCATCACGCACTAACACGCGGCTTAAACAAAAAAGCCCCTGGCTGTATCCCAGGGGCTTTTTTTATTGTTACCGGCGCGCCGCGAACCATGTTTCCAGCCGCCGGATGGCGTCTTCGGTTTCCTCGGTCGTGACCGCAAAACTGAGGCGAATATAGTGATGGCCATCAACCGGATCGAAATCGATCCCCGGTGCCGTCGCCACGCCGGTATCCAGCAGCAATTGCTTGCAAAACCCTAAGCTGTCATCGGTGAGATGGCCAATATGGGCATAGATGTAAAACGCCCCATCCGGTGGAGCAATTTTATCAAGGCCCAGCCGCGGCAGGGCCTGCAGCAACAAATCGCGATTACGCTTGTAAACCAGAACCCGCTCTTCCAGCTCGTCATGGCAATCAAGCGCCGCCAGCGCGGCATGCTGGCTGAGCGATGGCGCGGTCAGAAACAGATTGCCGACAAAGGCGCGGGCACGGCTGACATAGGCCTCTGGGGCGAGCAGCCAGCCCAGCCGCCACGCGGGCATGCCGAAATATTTTGAGAAACTGCCGACCACAAACGCATCCGGATCATAACGCAGGATCGTCTGCGCCGGTTCGACATAGCTGAGGCCATGATAGATTTCGTCGGAAATCACCCCGATGGCGCGCGCACGGCAAACGCTGGCAATCTTCTCCAGTTCATCCGCCGGAATAATGGTGCCGGTCGGATTGGCCGGGCTTGCGACAATCACACCGGCCGGTGCCGGTGTCAGCGCTTCCAGATGGCCTGCCGCCAGCTGATAGCGCGTACTGGCATCACAGGCGATTTCGTGCGGCTGCAGATGCAGCGCCTTGACCGTGTTGCGATAGGCGACATAGCCCGGCCGCGCCATAGCCACCGTTTCGCCAGCGTCAAACCGCACCGTCAGCGCCAGCACCAGCGCCGCCGAGGCCCCACAGGTCAGCACAAAGCGGTTGGGATCGAGATCCAGACCATAGGCCTGCTGGTAATGCCGCGCCATGGCATGCTGTAAATCTGTGCTTTCCCAATAGCCCATGCTATCGCTGTCGAGCACGCGATGGGCCACCTCGATGGCCTTGCGTGGCGCACCGGCGGAAGGCTGACCATACTCCATATGGATGACCGAGCGGCCCTGGGCTTTCAGTTCATGGGCCAGAAGATTGATCTGAATGGCGTAAAACGGATCGATGGTAACCGGCACGGGGAAAATCCATTCATAAAAACAGGTAACCGGATTTCCTTACCCCCAACCGGCTGCGGACTTAAAGGGATAAGTGTCGTTCCAAACGCCCCCATACAGGCAGAACGCGACTGCCGGTAACGCAAAGTTTACAGCAACGCATTGGAAATTCATAACAAATCAGCATTGCGACCATTTCTTCCGTCGCACGTGGCACTTGCCATCACCGTAAAATGTGAGCGATAACATTCCTCACCGCAAGATTGTCCGGCTTACAGGCCGACACGCGAGAAGAACACTTTGGGAGGGAATATTGAACAGACCGCAACTTCGTATCGCCAGTGCTTTGCTCTGCGCTGCCGCGTACTGCGCCACGCCGGGCCTTGCCGCCACGGCTGCCGCCCCCACCAGCCCCAATGATGGCCGCAGCATCAGCGCCGACATGAACGCGGTCAAAGGTGCGCGTGACATGAGCTGGCAGGACTGCGTTGGTGCCGACCATCCCGGCATTTTGCTGCGCACCGACAACCTTGCCCAGCTGCAACTGGCCCATGACGAAACCGGGTTTAAATATATCCGCTTTCACGGCATTTTTTCCGACGATATGGAGGCCTATCGCGAGGTCGACGGCAAACCGGTCTATAATTTCGACAAGATCGATGCCGTCTATGATGCCATCCTCAAAACAGGGATGAAGCCCTTTGTCGAACTGAGCTTCATGCCGCATGATCTGGCCACCAGCGATAAAACCATTTTTTACTGGAAGGCCAACGGCTCGCACCCCAAGGATTATGGCAAGTGGGCCGACTTCATCACCGCCTTTACCCGCCACCTGCAGCAGCGCTTTGGCGTCAACGAAGTGCGGCTGTGGCGCTTTGAAGTGTGGAACGAACCCAATCTGGATGGCTTCTGGGCAGGTGGCGATCAGGCCGCCTATTTCAAGCTCTATGACGTGACCGCCAATGCGATCAAATCGGTCGACAGCCTGCTGGTCGTCGGCGGCCCATCGACCGCCGGTGCGGCCTGGGTGCCGGACTTGCTGAAACATACCAAATCGGCGGGGGTCGCGGTCGATTTCGTCACCACCCATGCCTATGGCGTGGATGGCGGGTTTCTTGACGAAAAAGGTGAAGGCGATAACAAGCTTTCCCCCAACCTTAATTCCATCGTCAACGATGTGGTCAAGGTTCGGGGCGAGATTCAGGCCTCCGCGCAGCCAGACCTGCCGCTCTATTTCACCGAGTGGAGCACCAGCTATAACCCGCGCGATCCGGTGCATGATGCCTATCTCAGCGCGCCCTTCATCCTCGACAAGCTCAAGCGCACCGAAGGCGTAGCCCAGTCGATGAGCTATTGGACCTATACCGATCTGTTTGAAGAGGCTGGCCCGCCGCCGACATCCTTCCATGGTGGCTTTGGCCTGATCAATCGCGAGGGTATCCGCAAGGCAGCCTATTTCGCCTATAAATATCTCAACGAACTGGGCCCGCAGGAGCTGAAAAACAGCGATAGCCGCTCGTGGCTCACCCGTACCGACAACAGCTTCTCGGGCCTGATCTGGGATTACACC
>JBAVPS010000172.1:0-3394 GCA_049693315.1 Rhizomicrobium sp.
GACCGTAAGTGACCGCTTCATCAGCGCCCATCCAAAAATTACGCTCGGTATCGGCGACGACCTTTTCATAGGTCTGCCCGGTTTCCCGCGCGATGATGCGGTTGAGCCGTTCGCGCATCTTGATGATTTCCTCGGCCTCGATCGAAATGTCCGAAGCCTGGCCCTGCACCCCACCCAGCGGCTGATGCAGCAGGAAGCGGGTGTTGGACAGGCAGAAACGATTTTCTTTTTCCGCCCCAAGGAAGATATGCGCCCCGGCACTGGCCACCCAGCCGGTGCCGATGATCTTCACCTTGGGCCCGACGAAGCGAATCATATCATGGATGGTATCGCCGGATTCGACATGGCCGCCGGGCGAATTGAGCAGGATGCGGATATCCCCCTCGCCTTCCGTGGCCAGAGCCATCAGCTGGGCACAAACCCGCTCGGCCATTTTCATGTCGACTTCGCCGAAAATCAGGACTGTGCGCGATTTAAACAGCGCCTGCTGGACGGGCGAACCCTGCGGTTCGTCGCTCTTTTTGTCTTTCTTTTCTTCTTCGTCTTCAAGGCGGGGCATGGCAACTCCAGATTCCGTCAAGGCCAAGCCG
The DNA here is from genome assembly GCA_049693315.1 of Rhizomicrobium sp. GTDB lineage: Bacteria > Pseudomonadota > Alphaproteobacteria > Micropepsales > Micropepsaceae > Rhizomicrobium. The sequence goes on from JBAVPS010000172.1 coordinate 591, forward strand.
GTTGACGGGCCCGTTCCGGCCCCCAACCAGCAAACCAAATGTATCGGCGGCAAAGATGGCACATCCGCCAGCCGGATGCCAGACAGCCGAAAGCCGGGTGCTTGATTTTTACCGGTAATATCCCGATAAACCCAATCGGAAATATCGGTTTTGACCATGCTGTCTCAAAAAGCCCGCTATGCGCTACATGCGTTGTTCGTTCTGGCGACGCGTGACAACAGTGAACCGATGATGATTGCCGACATCGCCGCCGAGGCGAATGTACCACGCAAATTTCTTGAACAGATTTTACTGGAATTAAAAAAACGCGGTCTGGTGCACAGCCATCGCGGCAAATATGGCGGTTACACCATGGGCCGCGCACCCGAGGATATCTCGTTTGCCGAAGTGATGCGGATTATCGACGGGCCGCTGGCGCTGAGCCCCTGCGCATCGCGCACCGCCTACCGCAAATGCGACGATTGCGACGACGAAACCGCTTGTGCGATTCGCAAATTTCTGCTCGAAGTCCGGGATTCTACAGCCGAGATATTGGAAAATAGTACGATAGCACAAGCAATCACTTTCGAAAAACGTGCAAGAAAAACACATATTCGCGGCAAGTGATGCATCAGAACAACAGTTGTGCCGTAATTCTGGATTTTTGAAGTGTAACTAGGGTGGTAACCTTTATTTAAAGTTACAACTTTTAATATAGTCCTATGGACATAGTGGAGATCCCAAATATGGCAAATGCAACGCGAAAGCTCGCGGTAGCAGCCCTTTCACTCCCCATCATTGCTATATCGGCCCATGCGGCGGACAAACCCGTAGCAACCGAAGCTAAAATTCAAGCCCTGCAGCAGCAGCTTGAAACGTTGCAGTCTCAGATTGCTGACATCAAAAAAAGCAATGAAGACCAGATTGCTGATGTTAAGAAGAAAAACGAAGAGTTGGCCAAACAGGCTGAGGACAGCAAAAAAGCCCAGGCTGGCGCGGGCAAGGTCACGCTGACCAACGGCCGCCCCACCTTCACCTCGGCCGACGGCCAGTTTACCGCCTCGATCTATGCCAACGGTCAGGCCGACTATGCCTATTATATGCAGGGCAAAGAAGCCCGCAGCCTAAGCAACGGGCCGGACCTTTCCAGCGGTGCCAATATCCGCCGCGCCCAGCTGGGCATTCAGGGTAAAGTGTTCGGCGACTGGTCTTACAACTTCCTTTATGATTTTGGCGGCGCGGGCACGGAAACCCCCGGCAAAATCCTGTACTCCTATTTGCAGTATGACGGGTTGGCCCCCTTCTCGGTACGCATCGGTGCCTTTGCCCCGGCGTATAATGTGGAAGATCAGACCTCGTCCTCGCAGCTGATGTTCCTGGAACGCAGCTCGCCGACCAACATCATCCGCAACGTGGCTGGCTCGGAAGGCCGTCTGGCTATCGCGGCGATTTATACTGGTGAAGAGTTCTATGGTTCGCTGGCCTATTCTGCCAGTAAAATTGCCGAAACCTCGCAGTATGACGAACAAAGTGCACTGGTCGGTCGCGCCTCCTATCTGGTCATCAATGACAAGGAAAGCGATGCCCACCTCTTGGTTGGCGGCGGCTTCACCCACGTCATGAAACTGCCCGATCTGGCATCGGCCAATACCGTCGGTACCCACACACTGACACTGTCAGATATACCCGAACTGGCCGTTGATGATAATTCTCAAAAGCTGATCTCAACGGGCGCCTTGAACGCGGGTCACTTCACCGCACTCAGCGGCGAAGTTGCCGGTAACTATCAGAACTTCTACCTGCAGGGGGCTTATAACTATATGCAGGTCAGCCGGGCAGCGACGAACTACACGGTCTATAAATCGGCATCCTCGTCCTCAACCGTCAGCGCTAAGCCGGACAGTGATAAATTCAGTGCCTGGTATGTGCAGGCCAGCTGGGTGATCACCGGTGAAAGCAAGCAATATGTACCGGGTACCGGATCGTTTGGGTTACCCAAACCGGCCCATCCCTTCTCGATCAAGACCGGCGATATCGGGGCCTGGGAAATTGCGGCACGCTTCAGCGATACCGATCTGAATGCCCATGACGATGACCCAAGCAGCCTGATCACGGGCTGGACGTCAGCTGGTGTTAAGACCTATTCGTTCCTTAATGCCGTGCGCGGTGGCGAGCAAAAGAACATCACGCTGGGTCTGAACTGGTATCCCAACAACACCATTCGCTTCCAGCTTGACTATATGTGGATCGATGTTGATCGCTTATCGGGTGGTACGGCAACAACGGCTTCCTTGCCGACCAAGCAGATCGGGCAGGACTTGCAGGCCGTTGCGTTCCGCGCACAGGTTGCGTTCTGATCAGATTAGCTTACGTAGCGATTACCTGTTCGTTACATACAGATTACAGAACAAGGACTGCGACACCCCGTCGCAGTCCTTGTTCGTATTACACTGTGTATGCTGAAAATCAGTACAAAGACCATCAACGAAAAGGATTGCTGCAGACACCGCTCCGAAACCGAAAAGCTCTCAACGAGACACCCAATTGGTCGCGTTATAACCTGTCGCAGGATTGCGACAATCGTTATTTCTAAGTCGCCCGGCCTCGTTTAAATCGCGCCTCTCAATACGTGCGTTTACCATAAATGCAGTATTTTCAGCGATTTTAATCACTAGTTCAGAGCTTTTCGTAAAATGTCACGCCGAGAATGCGCTGACATTTTTTGGGTTTCGCGTGAACGTCTCATGCACGCATCCACCACCCTCTCAAAAAACGCATCTGTAAACAATGGAGCCATTCCATGGCGCTACATAAAATAAACTTAG
>JBAVPS010000173.1:0-5900 GCA_049693315.1 Rhizomicrobium sp.
ATCCCGGCGCAGATCGCTGGTGCCGCCGCGATACGGGACCGGGCGCATGTTGCCGCCTCGGTCGAGCATAACGAAATCTGGCGTGACTATCTGCTGACCAGCCTTCGGGGGCTGGGTCTGAAGGTCGACGACAGCGTGGCCAACTTCCTACTGATCCATTTTCCCGCCACCGCGGGTAAAACCGCCGCCGATGCCGATGCGTATTTAAGCCAGCACGGGCTGATCCTACGCGCGGTGACCAGCTATGGCCTGCCGGATTGCCTGCGGCTGACCGTCGGCCCGGCTGATGCCTGCCGCAAAGTGGTAGACGCGCTGACCGCCTTCATGGCAGCGTGACGTCATAACAGTATAGAATAAAAGGTTTGGGATGAGCGGGGAAGCATACGGCAAGGTTGCCATTATCGGTCTTGGGCTGATCGGGTCTTCGATTGCGCACGCCATGCGGCGGGCCGGGATGAAAAGCCATATCGCCGGTTACGCCCGCCCCAAAACGCTGGAGCGTGCCCGTGCCGTCGGTTTCTGTGACAGCTATCACAGCGATCTCAAAGCCTGTGTCGCCGATGCCGATCTGGTCATTCTGTGCACCCCGGTGGGCAGCTTTGCCCATTTGACCGAAGATGCCTCGCGCAGTTTTAAAAAGGGTGCCACGCTGACCGATGTCGGTTCGGTCAAGGCGGCGGTGATCCGCGATGTCGGCCCCTTTGTGCCCGACGGGGTCCATTTCATTCCCGCCCATCCCATCGCCGGTACCGAAGAATCCGGGCCCGAGGCGGGCTTTGCCGAGCTGTTCGACGGGCGCTGGTGCCTGATCACCCCGCTGCCCGCCACCGATGCGCAGGCGCTGGAAAACCTGAAAAATTTCTGGCGCGATCTGGGCAGCGAGATTGATGTGATGGAGGCCCATCACCATGATCTGGTGCTGGCGATCACCTCGCATCTGCCGCATCTGATCGCCTATAATATTGTTGGCACCGCCGATGATCTGGCCACCGTCACCCATTCCGAAGTGATCAAATATTCTGCCGGTGGTTTCCGGGACTTTACCCGTATCGCCGCGTCGGATCCCACCATGTGGCGTGATATTTTCCTCAATAACCGCGAGGCGGTGCTCGAGATGCTCGGCCGCTTCAGCGAGGATTTGTCGGCCCTGCAGCGCGCCATCCGCTGGGGTGATGGCGATGCGCTCTACACCTTGTTTGCGCGCACCCGCACCATCCGCCGCAGCATCGTCGATGCCGGTCAGGATACCGACAGCCCGAACTTCGGCCGCGCCAAGGGAAAATAGGGCGGGTTTAGCCCTGAAAATTTTCCAGGGGCTGGATGAGATGCCGGGATGCGGCATCCAGCGGCACGAAGCCGTGATGGCGATAGAAGGTTGCGGCCGCATCGTCTTTGGCATCAACGACAAGTGCAAACACCGCAACTTCTGATCTGGCGGCCCGTATTGCGGCATCCCACAGCAAGGCCGCACCAAGCTTTTGCCCCTGGTTCTTTTTATCGACAGCTAAACGACCCAATCGGGCAACCGGCACCAGCGGATAGCGGGGAAGCTTTTTGCGAAGGGCCTCAGGCAGATGATCCAGCGCGATGCCGCTGGCAGACAGGGTGTAAAAGCCCGCGACCGCGTTAGTGGTTATATCGATCGCAACGTAACAGGCCGCAACGCTGCGGCGGGTATCCTGCGTTACCTGTCTGCAAAAGTAGTCGTCCAGCGCAGCAACACCACAGGAAAACCCCGCTCGGTTATGCTGGGCTGGCGGCTCTATGCGATAGGGCACCGGCATACTTATTCCTGTATCAGCCGCTTATGGGCGTCACGGGCGCGTTTCATCGCGGGGGACAGTGGTGGCGGATTTAGCAGCTGATCGACGAAACGGCGCTGATCTTCCAGCGACAAGCGGATTGTCTGCGCTTCTTGTATCGTGCGATAGGCTTCGGCCTGTGCTGCCGTGGTCATGAAGTCACTGACACTGCGCCCCTGCAAAGCCGCCGCCTGTTTCAGCATCGCCAGCGCCTCCGGCGAGATGCGGGCTTCGATACGGGCTGTACGGCTGGTTTCCTGCGGCATTGGGATGTGTTCCTAGCTTCGGGAAAAATGTACGGCATTAACCCGTACATGTCAAGGTGGTGGCTCCCTCTTACCTCGTATCGCACCCGCACCATCCGCCGCAGCATCGTCGATGCCGGTCAGGATACCGACAGCCCGAACTTCGGCCGCGCCAAGGGGAAATAGTCCTTCAGCTTCGGCGATCTTGCGCATCCATACAAAATTTTGTATAATCCGGTCATGGCAGACCGGTCACCGAAACCTGTCTCGTTTATCGCCAGCGCCCTCGATGATCTGCGGGCGTTTCCGATTGGTGCGCGGCAGGAGGCTGGTTACCAGCTTGATCGCGTCCAGCAAGGGCTAGTGCCGGATGACTGGAAGCCGCTGACCGCAGTGGGCTCGGGTGTCCGGGAAATTCGTATCCGTCAGGATGACGGGGCGTTCCGGGTGATCTATGTCGCCAAATTCGCATGCGCGGTTTTCGTGCTGCATTGTTTTCAGAAGAAAACGCAGAAGACCGCGCAGGCAGACCTGACGATAGCCATCAAACGCTATCGCATCGCACAGGAGCAGGCCAATGGCTGATAAAACACCGCAGACGCAGACATTCTCCAGTGTGTGGGATGCCATCGGTGATACGCCTGCCGAGGCAGCCAACATGAAACTGCGCGCCCAGCTGATGATGGCGCTCTGCGCGCATATTGCGGCACAGGGCTGGTCGCAGGCTGAAGCCGCCCGGCATCTGGCCGTCACCCAGCCCCGCATATCAGACCTGATGCGCGGCAAGATCGGGCTGTTTGGCCTCGATACGCTGGTCAATATGCTGGATGCGGCGGGCTTGCGATTGCTGGCCCGTGTCGAGAAGGCGGCCTAGACGAGTTCTTTTGTGATCCGGGCGGGCGCCAAGGGGTAATCAAGGCGAACAGTTGCGGCAATCTGGTGCATTTTACTGATGCTTGTTTAGGGTGTGTATAGCTGTTCACTCTTCTGGGCGGCGATACGATGCGTAACGTGTTACTTGCGGCGGCTTTTGCAGCATTCTGCCTGCCATGTCTGGCGACAGCACATGCGGCGCGTGCGGATACAAGTCCCTGGGTTGCGATGACCAGGGGCGATCTGAAGGCCGTGCATGATACCATTGCCGCCAACCATCCCGGCGTGGTCGATCCACAGAATCCCGGTTTCAAAGACTGGCTGGAAAAGGGCTATGCCAAGGCGCTCGCGGTAGCGGATCAGGCAAAGAGTTTTGAGGATTATCAGCGCGCCTTACGTTTGTATAAAACAGGATTCCGGGACGGGCATGTTGGGGTTATTTTTCATCTCAATCCCGATACCCTGTCATGGCCCGGTTTTGTGCTTTATGGCACCAAGGCAACCAATATACAGGCGGTAGCCGCCGAGCCAGACGCTGGAGTGAAAGCCGGTGATCGGCTGCTGGGATGTGACGGGCAGAATGTCGATGCACTGCTGGCGGCGCATACCGATGCCTATTACTGGAATGCTGATATTCCCCATCTACGCTATGGGGCAATCAACCGGATGTTTCTGCGACCACAAGGCTGGAGCATTACGCAGCCAGAACTGGATACGCGTCAGCAGATAAAAATCTGCCAGTTTTCTTCCGGGACGGTTACGCTGAAATGGCGCGGCGGTGATTATGCTGACGTCTTAGCAAAATATGATGCTGCGCTTGCAACACCGCAGGAACCTAAGCTCCGCCAGATCGACGGGGTTTGGCTGCTGTCAGCCCCAACCTTTTATTTTCCGACGGACAATGGCATCGCCAAAATGAAGGCGTTTATCGCTGATGTGACGGCCAAAGCGCCAGATCTGCGTAAAGGACCGCTCATCATTGATGTACGCGGTAATGGTGGCGGTTCTTCACGTTGGGGTGACATGATTGTTTCCGCCATCTGGGGGGAGCCTTGGCTCACATATCTCGGCGGGAAAGATGTCAGTTATGTCGAGTGGCGGGTGTCGCAGGCCAATGTCAAACAAATCGGCTGGATTATGAATTTCGTCCGTAAACAGGGTGGAATGACACCCGACGAATTAAAAGCCTATAGCGCTTTCCGTGACCAGATGGCGACGGGGGTGCAGCAACATGCCGCCCTGCTACGCCAGCCTGATGATGCGCAAAGCCCACCCGCATTGCCCGCATCCAACCCCGTCACCGGTAAAGTGTTCTTCCTGACCGATCGGTCCTGTGGCAGCGCCTGTCTCGACTTTGCTGACCGAATGCATAGCTTGCCCGGCGTAACCCAGATTGGCCTACCGACCTATGCGGATTCAGTTTATCTCGAAGCCAATATTGTTCCGCTTCCCAGCGGTATAGCGGAACTGGAATATCCGATGAAGGTTTATCGCAACCGGGCGCGGGGGAATAACGAATGGTACGAACCGAAAATGCGCTGGCCGGGTGGGCCAATGACGGACGATGACGCCATCGTGCGCTGGGTCAAAACACTGAACTGATAAATGGCCGCCCTGATGGGGCGGCTTTTTTTTGTAAAAAAATTCCCGCGCCCCTTGCACCGACACGGTGGCGTTACCATATCTCGTACATCCCCAAAATATGATCTGATGATAAACATCACCCGACCCGCAATCCATGGCGCTGCGGCGCTGCATTCGCGTGGGATCAGCGCCAACGACCGCGCCGATCCGCACATTCCCCTGCAGGACATCACGAAAAAATGGCTGAATGATATGGTCAAACGCGTTTTTGCAGAACTGAACCGCCAGCTGGCCCAGATCGAAGCCTGTCCGGCCCCCGAAGGCGTCAAAGGCGAAGCGGCCCGCGCCACCAATGCGCGCACGCTCGCCTCGCTCGAACGCACGCTGGAACGCCTCAGCAAGCTGGAAATGCAGCGCGCCGAACAGAACCACAAGCTGGCGGCAGAACGAAAGGTGCAGAATAAGCATGCCAGCGCGCGCGAAAAACTGGAACAGCGCCTCGATCGCCTTGTTGCCGCCCACACTCAGAGCGCAGGTGATCGCCAGCCTGACTGAGGCCGAGGCGGCCGAGCTGTTATCTGACTGGCGTTTCTGGGCGCGCCCCGAACAGATCGCCCCCGCTGGCGACTGGCGCATCTGGGTATTTCTGGCCGGTCGTGGTGCGGGCAAAACCCGCGCCGGGGCCGAATGGATTGCCGAAGGGGTGCGCCGTGGCACCATGGCCCATGTCGGGCTGATCGGGGCATCGTATGCCGATGTCCGCGCCGTGATGGTCGAGGGCGAGTCTGGTCTGAAAGCGGTTTGTCCGTCGGCGGTGTATCAGCCCGCCAATCGCCGGGTCCGCATCGGCCGGGCGGTGCTGCAACTGATTTCGGCAGACGAGCCCGATGCGGTGCGGGGGTATCAGTTCGATGCTCTCTGGGCGGACGAATTTTGCAAATGGCCCGATCCGAAAGCTGCGCTGGATATGGCGCTGATGGCACTTCGGCTCGGGGCGCAGCCGCGTATGCTGATCACCACCACGCCACGACCGATCAAAGCACTGACCGATTTGCTGGCCGAACCGGATGTGGTGGTCAGCCGCTGCGCCACCGCCGCCAACGTGGCCAATCTGGCCCCCGGCTTTCTGACGGGGCTTGAACGGCGTTATGGCGGCAGTGCTCTGGCGCGTCAGGAACTGGGCGGTGAAATCATTGCCGATAACAAAAACGCTCTGTGGCAACGCGGTCTGATCGAAGCGGCGCGGGTGGCGCGCGCCCCGGAACTAATCCGCGTTGTGGTGGCGGTTGATCCGCCTGCCTCGATCGGGCGTGACGAATGCGGCATTGTGGTGGCTGGGCTTGGGGCCGATGGGGCCCTTTATGTGCTGGCCGATTTGAGCGCGGGCGGGCTGTCC
>JBAVPS010000174.1:0-2016 GCA_049693315.1 Rhizomicrobium sp.
GCTTAATACAAGACCCCGGTGCCCTCGTCGACCTTGCCTTTGGCCGGCGTGGCAGCCTTGGGCGCGCCGGGTTTAACCGGTGCGCCGGGCACGGCCGGCACCGGGGTTGCGCCATCCGCAGCGGGTGCGGCAACCGGGATATCGCCCCCGATGATCTGCTGCGGGTTAGCCCCATCCTCGCCCGGCACAGTGCCGGATTTAAAGGCTTCTTCGATCGAACCCGGCGCGCCTTCGGCCACAGCATCACCGGTCTTGCGGTCGATGGGAGAAAATTCAATCCCCGGCGGCACACGGAACGGGGTGGCTGGCACGCCATCAAGGGCATTCTTCATAAAATCGCGAAAAATCGGCGCGGCCACTGTGGCACCCTGTTCGCGTGCCCCCAAAGTCCGCGGCACGTCAAAGCCAACATAAACCCCGCACACCAGATCGGGCGAGAATCCGACAAACCAGGCATCACGCGATTCATTCGAGGTGCCAGTCTTGCCACCTAACGGTTTGCCAATCACCGAAACAGATGCCCCGGTGCCGTGCAGCACCACGCCCTGCAGGAAGGAAACCACCTGATAGGCCGTACGCGGATCAACCAGTTGTTCGCGGTTATCAGCCAGAAGCGGTTCGCCCGCCCCGCTCCATTCACCATTGCAGCCCTGACAATTGCGATCATCATGCCGCCAGATGGTCTTACCGTTACGGTCCTGAATCCGGTCGATCAGCGAGGGGGTGATCTTTTTTCCGCCATTGACAAACTCGGCATAACCCGCCGCCTCGCGCAGCAGGATCACACCGGTAGAGCCAAGCGAATTGGCCAAGAGCGGATCAAGATGGTCATATACCCCGAAACGTTCGGCCAGCGGGGCAATCTTGTTCATACCCACCGCCTGCGCCAACCGCACGGTCATCAGATTTTTTGACAGCTCGATCCCACGGCGCAAGGTGGCCAGCCCCAGGAACGACTTTTCAAAATTCTCCGGGCACCATAACGGCAACCCCGGCCCCTGCTGCATACAGAAGGGTGCATCAAGCACTTTGTCGACCGGCGTGAAGCCATTTTCCAGCGCCGCCGCATAGACAAACGGCTTGAACGACGAACCGGGTTGCCGCGCCGCCTGCATGGCACGGTCAAACTGGCTCGAGGCATAAGAGAAGCCGCCCGACAGCGCCAGCACGCGCCCGGTGTGTGGGTCCAGCGCCACGATGGCCCCATTGACCAGTGGCACCTGACGCAAGCCAAACGTATCGCCGCCAATATTTTCGACATAGACGACATCGCCGGGCTTGAACACCTTGTCCGGCCGGTCAGGCGACGGCCCAACCGACGCATCAGGTTGCGGCTGGCGTGCCCAGGCAAGTTCTGTAAACGGAATAGTTGCCCGCGTTCCATTGGACAGCCCGATTTCGGTGCTCTTATCGCTGTTAAAGCTAAGCACCACGGCCACCTGCCAGGTATCGATGCCGGAACGGTTGCCCATTGCCGCCAGCGTCGCCTTCCAGTCGCCATTGGTATCGATATGCTGCTTGGCCCCGCGCCAGCCATGGCGACGGTCATACCGCACCAGACCGGTGCGCAGCGCGTTGACGGCGAAATTCTGCAAGCGCGTATCGAGCGACGAACGCACCTGCAAACCGCCTTCGTACAGCGCCTTCTCGCCATATTTGCTGTAAAGCTGGCGGCGAACTTCTTCGACGAAATAATTGGCGTCTTCAGTCTGGCTTCCTAAGGGGCGGGTCGTGGCGTTTAAGGGTTCCGCTTTTGCGGCCAGCGCCTGCTCCTGCGAGATATAGCCGTTCTCCTCCATCTGGCCGATGACCCAGTTGCGCCGGTCCAGCGCGGCCTGATGGTGAAAACGCGGATCATAATGGCTGGGGGCCTTGGGCAGCGCGGCCAGAAACGCCACTTCGGCAATATCCAGCTCATCAAGCGATTTGCCAAAATAGTTCAGCGCCGCCGCCGCCACGCCATAGGAGTTCTGACCAAGATTGATCTCGTTCAGATACAGCTCGATAATCTTTTCC
>JBAVPS010000175.1:0-3153 GCA_049693315.1 Rhizomicrobium sp.
GATCATGGTGGGGTGGGGGTTCAGCGTCCAGTTACGACAGATCTTGCCCTTGAGGCCTAACTGTTCGCCATATGTCGGCAGCAGCAATTCGATGGCCGCTGTATCAAAGCCAATGCCGTGGTTGAGGGCGGTGACCCCATGGCGCTCGTAAATGCCACGAATGATCATCATGCCCATCATCACCTGCAGCTCGCCGATGTTGCGCGGATCACGGGTGAACAGAGGTTCTACAGCGAAGGGTTTGTCTGCCTCGACGACATAATCGACCCACGAGCCGGGAATGTCGACGCGCGGCAGTTCATCAACGATTTCGTTGACCTGGGCGATGACGATACCGTGGCGGAACGCCGTGGCTTCGACGATGGCGGGCGTGTCTTCAGTGTTCGGACCAGTATACAGGTTGCCGTGACGGTCGGCCTGAACGGCGCAGACCAGTGCCACCTGCGGTGACAGGTCGACAAACATGCGGGCATAAAGCTCGACATAGGTGTAGATCGCACCGATCTCCAGTTTGCCGTCTTCCAGCAACTGGGCAACGCGCAGGCTCTGCGGCCCGGCGAACGAGAAGTCCACCTTGCGGGCGATACCCTTCTCAAACAGATCGAGATGCTCGCGACGGCTTAAGGTCGAGATCAGAAGGTGAATATCGTGAAGGCGTTTGGTATCCGCCTGAACCAGCGAGCGGGAGAGAAAGTCGGCCTGCTTCTGGTTGTCGCCTTCAAGGGCTACGCGGTCGCCCGGCTTGATCAGGGTTTCAAGCGCAGAGACGATGGTTTTGGAATCCAGTATTTTACCTTGGGCATAGGGAGCAGCGGCCGCCAGACGGCTTAGCTTTTCCTGCCGTTTGGTATCCCACTGGCGCACTGTATGTGCAGCGGCTTGTTCTTTCATATTTGCATCCTCAGTTCATTGCAGAACGGCGAGGGAAGTGTTCGGCACTTCAGGCGTCGAAACTACACAAGTAAGATGTATTTCTCTGGAGTGTCGGAACGCTACCGGAGACGTTTACGGGCGCATGAGTGTTTTTGTGTCCATAAACTGTCACTGTGTATACATGATGGGTGTGTTTGCGTACAAACGGTATGTGAGGTAATGTATATCGGTACGCGTGTGGCAGCTTGTCGCTGGTTGATTTTGTTATATAAATTCACAAGAAAAACGGCCACACAAAGCTTGGTAAACAGTAAATACAAAGGAAACGGGTATGGGCGCGGCTAGGAGAGGGGCAAAAAGTCATGCGCCGCTTTCGCAGACAATCCGGGATGTTCTGGAAGACGAAATCGTGACCGGTCAGTTGGCGCCGGGCACGCATCTGGAAGAAATCGAACTGGCTGAACGCTTTGGGGCTTCCCGCACGCCGGTGCGTGAGGCGTTGCAACAGATGGCGGCCACCGGGGTCATTGAAATACGTCCGCGGCGCGGCGCCATTGTTCCGCAGCCCGACCCGCATCATGTGTTGGAAATGTTTGAGGCCATGGCCGAGCTTGAGGCAAGCTGTGCTGGCATTGCGGCGCGCCGCCTGAGCGAGGAGGATAGGCAAGTCATTCTTGATGCTTACGAGCGTACCCGTAAAGCCAGCACCTTATCGGCTGATGAATATTACCACGAGAATGAAGCTTTCCATTTAGCTATATATATGTCGTGCCATAATCGGATTTTAGAAGATCTGGCCGTGTCGATGCAGCGGCGGCTGCGTCCGTATCGTCGATTGCAGTTGCGGTTGCCGCATCGTGTCGGAACATCGCTTGCCGAGCATAAAGCGCTGGTAGATGCCTTGCTGGCCCATGACAGCGTGCGGGCCGCGCAGGCTGCCCTGGACCATGTTCGGGTGCAGGGAAGCGGCTTCGGTGATTTGATGGTGCTGCTTCGCGCCGCCGCGGACTGAAGCATCTGCCTGATATTATAACGTTAATTAAGTGGCAGTTACCCGCATCGCGGGTGCAGTGGGTGAAATCCCGCATTGTGGGCTATTGATCTTATACTATTAGTTAGCTAACTAACGAATTCGTAGCGCGGATTTGTCAGGTGTGTAGACCTATGCGTGGATTAGGTGAGCGAAAGTCTCAGCGGGAATTCATTGTACGAATTATGTCTGTGGCAAAGGCATATCGTCATTTTGCCAATACTGAGCTTGAAAACAGCCATTTGTCCCATTCAACCGCACTTGTTGTGACATTGCTGAGCCATAAGAATGGTAACTGCTCGCAAAAATACCTTGCCGATCAGCTTGATATGACGCCGGCATCTTTGGTGCCATTGCTAAATCAGATCGAAAAATCGGGTCTGATTATACGCCGGATCGATCCAGACGATAAGCGGATCAATAACATTGAACTGACGGCAAAGGGGGATCTGCTGGCAAAAGATGCCCAGCATGTTCTCGACGCCGTACGGAACAAGATGTTTGACGGAATTGCGTCATCTGATGTCGATGCGGCGGTTCGCGTGGTAACAGCGTTACAGGCTGCGCTGTCATCACAAAAAACACATCAGAAATAGCGCTGCAGATATAATTTATGCGTATTAGTCAGCGAGAAATTATTTTTTCTGTAAACAGTTACTGTGCGGCGATGCTCGCGCTGTATGTGTCGTTATGCTGTGATCTGGAACGCCCTTATTGGGCGATGATGACTGCATATATTGCCAGTCAGCCATTCACTGGTGCCGTATATTCGAAAGCCATCTACCGAATAATCGGTACGGTGCTGGGTGCAACGATGATGGTGCTTATCATCCCGCCATTATCTAACGCACCACCCTTGCTGTCGCTGGTTATTGCTTTGTGGGTCGGTATCTGCCTGTTTTTCTCGTTGCTGGATCGTACACCGCGCTCATATGTCTTTCTGCTGGCGGGGTACACAACGGTATTTGTCGGTTTTCCAATTATCAGTGCGCCAATATCTGTGTTCGATGTTGCGGTAGCCCGGGTCGAAGAGATTTGTATCGGGGTGATGTGTTCAACACTGTTTCATACAGTGTTTTTTCCACGTAGCCTTCGGCAGAGCTTGTCGCACCAGTTTTCTGATACGGTTACAGATCTGCAGGCGTGGGTTGTTGATACGCTGGCGCGAAAAAAAGATGCCGTACGGCGGCGTGGACGTATACGGCTTGCGGCAGATATTACGGATCTGCATCTGTCAGCAACCCATATTC
>JBAVPS010000176.1:0-4318 GCA_049693315.1 Rhizomicrobium sp.
AAAGCCCGGCAGCGCTGCCGGGCTTTTTGTTATCGGCCTGACAGTATAGAAATTCCGGGCGCAAAAGGGGCAAACCATGATCCGCATCGGTATTGATTTCGGCGGCACCAAGATCGAGGTGGCAGCGCTGGCGGAAAACGGCGATTTTCTGTGCCGCATCCGTGCGCCCAATCCCGGCAGCTATGACGGGGCGATCCGCACGGTTGCCGAACTTATCCACAGCGCTGAAAGCCAGATTGGTGTCACCGGGGCCACGATTGGCGTCGGTATGCCCGGCTCGGTCTCGCCAAAGACCGGGCTGATCCGTAACGCCAATTCGGTCTATCTCAATGGCCGCAACTTTGCTGCCGATGTCGAAGCCGCGCTGGGCCGCCCGGTGCGGCTGTCAAATGATGCCAACTGTCTGGCGCTTTCGGAAAGCGTCGATGGTGCGGGCGCGGGCCTTAGCCCGGTCTTTGCGGTGATCCTGGGCACGGGCTGCGGTGGTGGGGTGACGGTGGATGGCAAGCTGGTCGAGGGGATCAGCGCCATTGCCGGGGAATGGGGCCATAACCCGCTGCCCTGGCCCGATATGGCCGAGGTGCCCGGCCCGGCCTGCTGGTGCGGCCAGCAGGGATGTCTGGAGACGTGGATTTCGGGCACCGGCTTTGGTGCCGACTATCACGCCCATGGCGGTGACGCGATCCGGGGCCAAGACATCATCGCCCGGATGCGCGATGGCGAAGCGGCAGCCGTGGCGGCCTTTGACCGCTATGTCAGCCGGCTGGGGCGCGCACTGGCGTCGATCTGTAATCTGATCGACCCGGCGGTGATTGTGCTGGGCGGCGGCATGTCGAATGTGCCCGAACTGTACGAACGGGTGCCGCCCGTGGTGACGCGCTATATTTTTTCCGATGTCTGGCAGGGCCAGATCCGCCCGGCCAAATGGGGCGATTCGTCCGGCGTGCGCGGGGCAGCCTGGCTGTGGCCCGATCCCGGGGCGGGGCAGGCAAAATAAAAGAGGCCGCCAGCCTCTTATCATAGACCTATTGGTTCGCCTTTTGCCCTCAGCCGGGGCCGAAAATCGCTTCGGCCCCGATTTTCCCTTGAGGACATACGCACTACCCCGCTTAGAGAATTTGCATCGCCATGGTGTTGTAGACGTTCACCAGACCGGCGGCGTAGAGCACCGCGACAGCAAAATAGAGCGGGCGGTTGTTCAGGATGTTGGTAACAAGGTTTTTCATGATCTTCTCCATCTTTGTTGCGGCGCAGCATTTCATTCGCTTCCGCACAATTCATAGATAAATCCGATCCCCGTTTTCGCAAGGTGCTTTAGTAAAAATTCATGGTATCCGGGCTTTTTATACGCACAAACCGCGTGCTGCTTTGCAATATAGACAATCCCAAACTCGCCCCATTAAGATATTTAAGTTCATAAAAATAACGTATTCAGGTATAAAGTTTTACGACTGACCCAATTCACGACAGCGCTTACCATCCCACACGGCGTAACATTACAAATATTTCACCTTTCAGATCCCCTAACCCGCACCCCAACAATGCGTGCCCCGCGGCTTTCTTGCCCACACGCTTGCTTCCGTAAGCGCCAAGAGGTTATGTCTCAGCCACGATAAAACGTTTTGGAAGCCCAATTTTCCGGAAAGCCTGATATGCCGCTTTTGCGCTTTATTCCCGAAGCTTCGAACATCAACTTCGTCAAATACCGTTACGTCGCTTTTGCGCTGGACGGGCTGTTGGTCCTGGCGGCGATTGTTTCGCTTTGGGTACACGGTCTTAATCTGGGCATCGATTTCACCGGCGGCGTGCTGATGGAAGTGCGCGCCGCGCACACCATCGATATCAGCACCTTGCGCAACGATATCGACGCGCTGCATTTCAACGACAACCAGATTCAGTATTTTGGCGGCGGCCAGTGCAACACACCGGTCAATTCCTGCGCCCTGATCCGCGCCCAGCCCAAGGACGGCCAGTCGGGTGAAGCGGCGCAAAAGCTGATCAAACAGAAGATCGGTACTCAGTACAGCGTAATCAGCGCCCAGTATATCGGCCCGAAGGTTTCGGAGGAGCTGTTCCACAGCGGCGTTTACGCCACCATCCTGGCGGTTTTCGCCATTGCCATCTGGGTCGCGTTTCGCTTTGAATGGCAGTACGGCATCGCCGCTGCGGTGGCCACCGGCCATGACGTGTTCGTCACCGCCGGTATGTATTCGCTGCTGCATCTCGACTTCACGCTGACCTCGGTCGCCGCGCTTTTGACGCTGGCAGGCTATTCGATCAACGATACCGTGGTGGTGTTCGACCGACTGCGCGAGAACCGGCGCAAATACAAGCGTATGCGACTCTATGATCTGATCAACCTGTCGACCAATCAGATGCTGACCAGAACCATCCTGACCTCGGTTGCCACCGCCATGTCGATCATTCCGCTGCTGATGTATGGCGGGGCCGCGCTGTACGACTTCTCGGCCGCCATGCTGTTCGGCATTGTCGTCGGCACCTTCTCGTCGACCTATGTCGCTGCCGCGCTGCTGCTCTATCTGCCAGCCCCGGCAGGCGCGATCGAGGAAAAGGCAGCCCCCGCGCAGGCCTGAGTACGCAGTTGGGGGGCGCGCAGGCCCTGAACACAGGCTGCAATAAATACAGGCCATGGCGGACATCCGTCATGGCCTTTTCAGTATCTGCCGCTTTAATCGCTTTAGCGGCTGGCACACCCCACCTATACTCGCGTGAAAATGATCGGCACCGCCCTTAACCCTGCTTGACGATGCGGGTAAGCGTTGTCAGATAACCGCCTCACGAAAACACCTCGACCCAGGTGCAATAAACACCGTCTTCAACAGGGAGATGCCTATGAATTTTGCGAAAATAGTCCGCACCCTCGCCATTACCGGCGGGATGCTGGCGCTGGCTGGCCTTACCGGCTGCACCCAGATGGATGACGCCTTCGAGGCAAGTGTCGGCGGCACACCGCCGGCGCGCGTTGCCACCATTGGCAGCCCGTCTTCGGACGAAACCACAACGGCAAAGCGCTTTGTCGGCGTCGACGCCTTTCTGCAGACCGCGGAAATGGGCCGTGGCGTCAACGTACTGTCCGAAGATCCGGGCTGGAACGATCCGGCCAACGCCCGCTTCAAGGTTTCCTATTTCAAAAAGATTCACGACGCCGGTTTCTCGACTGTCCGTATCGTGACCAATCCCTTCAGCCATATGGACGATTACTATGTCGTCGACGCCCATTGGCTGAAATATCTCGACACCATGATTCAGGCTGGACTGGATGCGGACTTAACCGTCATCCTCGACAATCATGAATTCAATTATTGCGGCGAGAATGTTGCAGGCTGCCTGCCCCGGCTCAACGCCTTCTGGGCGCAGGTTGCGCCGCGCTATCGCAATGCCTCGGCCCGGCTGGTGTTCGAGATCCTCAACGAGCCGCATCAGGCCCTGACGCCGGAACTTTGGAACGCCCAGATCAAGCAGACCCTGCCGATCATTCGCGCCACCAACCCGGTGCGCAACGTCATCATCGGGCCGGGCAGCTGGAACAGCCTGTCCTATCTGCCCAAGCTGGAACTGCCGGTGGTCGATCGCCATCTGATCGTGACCTTCCACTATTACGCGCCGATGGAATTCACCCATCAGGGCTCGCCCTGGGTGTCGCAGTATAAGCTGACCGGGCAGAACTGGGGCTCGTCTGCCGATCTGGCCCAGTTAAATAAGGATTTCGACGAGGTCAAAGCCTGGTCGGACAAGTGGAACCGCCCAATTCTGCTGGGCGAATTCGGCGCCTATGAAACCGGTCCGATGGATGGCCGCATCCGCTATACCAATGCGGTGGCGCGCGCCGCCGAAGCCCGCGGCTTTGCCTGGGCCTATTGGCAGTTCGACAAGGATTTCATCGTCTATGACGTTGCCAGGGATCAGTGGGTCGAGCCCATTCTGAACGCGCTGATCCCCAAGAAATAACCCTGATTTTTAAAAGCCATAAAAAAACGGACGGCATCTGCCGTCCGTTTTCTTATACCGTCAATGGTGAGGGATATTATGTTCGTTACGAACCTAATTTACTGGCAACAGTAGTGAAGGTGTTATTCAGCTTCCCTCCGACGCTCGTCACTGCGCCAATGATGACCACCGCGATAAGGGCCGCGATCAGACCGTATTCGATCGCCGTGACGCCCGATTCGTCCGCCGCGAAACGAGCTAAGAACTTCTTCATATATGCCTCCGCTTGTAAGCACTGTAGGATTTCTGAGTGGTTGTAAGTGTAAACAACTTATGCGACAGGTTTACTGATCTGTAAAGTTCGTATATC
>JBAVPS010000177.1:0-1595 GCA_049693315.1 Rhizomicrobium sp.
CTGAGACAGCTGCCCCGGATCAAGGGTTTCGATCAGCGCGTTAAAGATCATCGACTTGATCTTGTAATATTCGTCCGACAACCCATCCTGTGTAAGGTTCGGCGCGGGCGGCGGTGCCGGCACCGGCGGCAGGCGCGGCATTGGCTGTGGTGTTGCGGCAAAGGGTGGCGGGGCAGATTTGGACACACCCGCATCTTCCGGCGCCGCACCCGGCAAAGGCGGCAGCGGTGCAGACGGCGGCTGCGCCAAAGGTGTCAGCCCCAATGGCGGTGGCGGGTTTGCAGACGTGGTGCGTTTGCCGAACATCAGCCCTGCACAATACCTTTCCAAAAGGCCTTTAATTTACTGCTCGTAACTTCGACCGGGGTTGCCGGTGCTTCGGGGACTTTGCGCCCGCACAGGCGATGCGCCATGGCGCGCAACGCATCGACCGCGGGCCCCTTTTGCCCCATCTCGGCCATCATCTGCCCGTTATTGGCCGACACACCAAAACCTTGCGCATCGAAGGGAACGGTCTGTACCGGCTCGTACCCAATGGTTTCGCTGTAATCCTTGACGTGGATCTCTGGCCGCTTAGGCATACCAACCTGGTTGAGCACCAATTGAGGCAGCGGATCGTTAGGCCGGTTGAGCCGCAGATATTCAACGATATTCTTGGCGTTACGCAGTGCCGCCAGATCAGGGGTTGTCACCACGATGATATCGTCGGCCCCGATCAGCAATGCTTTGATCTTTTCATCCCAGATGCTGGGCAGATCGAGAATAACGCATGGACTGCTGCGCCGCGCGGCATCCAGCACCGCTTCATAGGCATCAATACCGCCGCCCAGTTCGCGATCCAGCAACACCGGCGCGGTAAACAGCGTCAGATAGGTGCCATGCTTGGTGAGCAGCCGTTCCAGCAGCACATCATCCAACCGTTCGGGCGCCTGCAAGGCATCCTGTACGCCCTGCCCCGGATCGTCGTTGAAATCGAGCCCCACGGTTCCGAACGCCAGATCAAAATCGATCAGCATAGTGCCGATGCGCAATTCCTCGGCCATGCACCAGCCGATATTGTGCGCCAGACTTGATGCCCCGGCACCACCACGCGCCCCGATGAAAGCAATGACCCGGCCGATCGGTTTGGCATCCGGCTTGACGTAAAGATTGGCAATAACATCGATCAGCTGCAACGGATCGACTGGTGCCAGCAGATATTCCGACGCCCCGCGCTGCATCAGCGCACGATAGAGCGGCACATCATTGGTATGGCCAACCACGACGACCTTGGTCAGCGGGTCGCACACATTGGCGAGCCGGTCGAGCTCGGCCAGCGCCGCATCCCCCGACAGGCGGGTTTCGATGATGAGCAGATTGGGCGTGACCTGACCACTGTAATATTCAATCGCCGCGGCAATGCCGCCAAGCTGTACGCCGATATGCGCCTTTGCCAGCCGCCGGTCGCTGCCAGCCTTTTGCAGCGCCGCCCCAGTGGCAGGATCTTCACAAAAGCCGTGGATCGAGATACGCGGCACCATCCGCTGACCCGGCATGGCAGCCTGCGCCTCAGATTTCCCGACGTTCTGCCTATTCACCATAGTAATGACCCAGCC
>JBAVPS010000178.1:0-10479 GCA_049693315.1 Rhizomicrobium sp.
GGCGGACATTCCTCGAAAATATCGACAATAAGCCGCTGATTATTGACTCGCTGAAGACCGAGATGGGCCACAAGGATGCCGTGACGCCCGAACTGGTCGATCGCTGGGCCGAACTGCAGCGTGCCCCCGGCCACCGCCACATCCTGATTTCAGGGCTGGCGCGCGGTATTGCCCCGCCCGACAAGGCGGTTATCCTGGCGCAGCTTAAAACCATTAAGACCCCAACACTGATCCTGTGGGGGGCGGTGGATCCGTTGACGCCGGTGGCAAATGGTCATGGCTTCCATGATGCCATCGCCGGGTCTAAGCTGATCGTCTATCCCGGTACCGGCCATCTGCCGCAGATCGAGATACCGGATCAGACGGCGACCGATGTGGCGGCCTTCCTGTCGACACTTGCCGCAACCCAGACGACGGCTTTGTCACCGCATAAATCGTAAGGCATCTGTTTTGAGCCGATTATTTCACGCTGTATTCTGGTTTCTGATTGTCGCTGCTGCGGTGCAACCCACCGCAGCGGCGTATAAAGCTGACAGTCCGGCGAGGCGTGTCGTCATCGGTCTGCAACTGGAACCGCCGGGGCTTGACCCCACCGCAAGTGTCGATTCCGCCATCAGCGAAATACTCTACAAAAACGTCTTTCAGGGCCTAACCGATACGGCGCCTGACGGTACGGTAAAGCCTCTGCTGGCCGAAGGCTGGCAGATTGCGCCGGACAGTCTGCACTATCGCTTCTTTCTGCACCATGGCGTGCGCTTTCACGATGGCACTCTGTTTGATGCCAGCACAGTGCGCTTTTCCCTTGAACGGGCGCGGGCAGCCGGTTCGCTTAATCCGCTGAAACCGGCACTGGCGGCAGTGCAGGCGGTGCGCATCGTCGATCCCTATACCGTCGATATTGTATTGAACAAGCCGGACGGGGATCTGCTGTTCACCCTGTCGCTGCCCGCCCTCAGCATGGTTACGCCGCAAACGGTGGCAACCAACGCCACCCATCCGGTTGGCACCGGTCCCTATACCTTTGCCGACTGGCGCCGCGGCGCAGCCGTGCGTCTTACCGCCTTTGCGCACTATTGGGGCCCGAAACCCGCCATCGGCGAGGCGCTGTTCAAATTCATTGCCGATGCAGGCGGGGCCTATGCCGCCATCCGCTCAGGCGATGTTGATCTGTTTCCCGACTATCCGGCGCCGGAGAATATCGCCAGCTTCCGTCAGGATCCGAAACTGGCGGTGACCGTTGGTACTACCGAGGGGCAGGTGATCCTCGGCATCAACAACAAGCGCGCGCCCTTTACCGACATCCGGGTGCGCCGCGCGATTTCCTACGCCCTGAACCGGCACGACATTATCAACGGGGCTTATTATGGCTATGGCACGCCGATTGGCAGCCATTATGCGCCGCAGGATGCTGGCTATGTCGATCTGACCGGGCGGTACCCGTACAACCCTGCCAAAGCCAAAGCGCTGCTGGCTGAAGCCGGTTTTCCCCATGGCTTTACCGTTACGCTGAAACTACCGCCGCAGGCCTATTCCCGGCGCTCGGGCGAGATTGTTGCGGCGGAACTCGGTGCCATTGGTATCAAAGTGAAGATCGAGAATATCGAATGGGCGGGCTGGCTTTCTCAGGTCTACACCGATCATGATTTTGATCTGACCGTGATCAATCATATCGAGCCGATGGATTACGATATCTATGGCAAACCGGGCTATTATTTTGGCTATGACAATGCCGGTTTTAACCGCCTGCTGGCATCGCTTAAAAACGAAACCCACCCAGACAAACGCTTTGTCCTGTTACAGGCGATCCAGCGCAAAATCGCCGACGATGCGGTCAACGGCTTCCTGTTTGAGCTGCCGCGCCTTACCGTACACAAGGCGGGTTTAAGCGGTTTTCAAACCAATGCCATGGTGCCCTCAAACGATCTGACGGCACTGCACTTCACATCAGCGACTTTGGGTGCGGCATCGGCGGCAGGCCATCGCCCGCTGGTTTGGAGCACCACGCTACTGGCCGCGCTGGTGCTGATACTGGCACTGTGGGCATGGTGGCGGGCCGGGGTATGCTATGTTGCCAGCCGCATCGGTTTGATGCTGATCACGTTGCTGATCGCCAGTCTGGTCATTTTCCTTGCCTTGCAGGTGCTGCCGGGGGATCCGGCCAGCTACATGCTGGGCACCGGGGCCACGCCCGAGGCGCTTGCCGCGTTGCGCGGCAGTATGGGGCTCGATCAGCCTTTCTGGCCCCGCTACTTCCATTGGATCGTGGCGGTCGCTCACGGTGATCTTGGCCAGAGCTATACCTACCGCGTGCCGGTCGCCACCCTGATCGGCGAGCGGTTATCTCTGTCGCTGCCACTGACGCTGTACGCTATGCTGCTGGCATTTATCATTGCGGTGCCGCTTGGGGTGCTGGCTGCCTGGCGCGCCCGCCGTAGCCGTATCATCAGCGCCAGCCTGATCCAGATTGGCGTGGTGCTGCCGGATTTCTGGCTCGGGCTTTTGCTGGTGCTGATCTTTGCGGTCGGCCTGCACTGGTTTCCGGCAGGTGGCTTCCCCGGCTGGGGTAATGGCGGGGCTGCGCTGAAGGCGCTCAGCTTACCGGCGCTGGCGCTGGCCATTCCGCAAGGGGCCATTCTGGCCCGTGTCATCAGCAACGCACTGAAGGAGGCTTTGCAGGCCGATTACATACGCACCGCACGCGCCAAGGGGCTCAGCGCCTTTGCTGCGCTGTGGCGCCATGGGTTGCCCAATGCCATGGTGCCAGCACTGACCGTGATGGGAATGCAGTTCTCGTTTCTGATTGCCGGGGCCATCATAGTCGAGAATGTCTTTGCGTTACCCGGTTTGGGCCGGTTGATTTCACAAGGCGTCGCCCAGCGCGATCTCATCGTGGTCGAGGGGGCCAGTCTGGTTCTGGTGGCGGCCACGGTGCTGGTGTCGTTTGTGGTGGACATCGCCTATGCCCTGGTCGATCCGCGTATTGCCAGACGGGGGAGGCGCGGATGAAACCCGGTACAGTCAAATTATACAGTGGTGCCGCATTGGCGGTGCTGGTGGCGGCGCTGGCGCTGATTTCCTTTGTCTGGACGCCCTATGACGTGCGCAGCATTGATATTGCACAACGGCTGATGGGGCTGTCGTGGACCCATCCCTTTGGCACCGATGTGCTGGGGCGCGATGTGCTGTCACTTTTGATGTGGGGCGGGCGCAATTCGCTGTTCGTTGCTTTGAGCGCGGTGGCCTGTGGCGCGCTGATCGGCCTTCCCATTGGTTTGTGGGCCGCCGCCCGTGGCGGTTTTATCGATCAGATTTTGATGCGCGCCAGCGATATTGTCTTTGCCTTTCCCGCCGTGCTGCTGGCCGTGCTGCTGTCGGCCAGTCTGGGGCCGGGCGCGATCAATGCGGTCCTCGCCATCGGCCTGTTCAACATTCCAGTCTTTGCCAGGGTGGCGCGTGGATTGGCGCTGGTGCAGTGGCAGCAGCCTTATGTGCTGGCCGCGCGCGTGGCGGGTAAGAATGCCTTGCGCATTTCGTGGGAGCATATCCTGCCCAATATCGCCGTTGGGGTTGGCGCACAGGCGGCGATCCAGTTCTCGATGGCCATCGTGGCCGAGGCGGGCCTCAGCTATATCGGCCTTGGCGTACAGCCGCCTGCCCCAAGCTGGGGCCGCATGTTGAGCGAGGCGCAAACCCTGATCGATATCGCCCCACATCTGGCGTTGTTTCCGGGGCTGGCGATCTTTGCCGCTGTACTGGGCTTTAATCTGCTGGGCGAGGGGCTATCCGAACGCTTCGCCCCGCGTCGGCAACAATAGGGGGCAGTGATGCGCTTACTGAGCGTCGAAAATCTGACCCTGACCTATGGCCCGCGCACCGTGCTCGGCGGGCTCGACTTTACGCTGGAGCGGGGCGAGATTCTGGCTTTGGCCGGAACATCCGGTTCGGGCAAATCCTCCACCGCGCTGGCGATTGCACGATTATTGCCCGGGCAGGCCGATTTGTCGGGGCGGATTGTCCTGAATGGCGAAAACCTCTGCGACATCAGCGAAAAAGCGATGTGCGCGGTGCGTGGCGGTAAGATCGGCATGGTGTTTCAGGAGCCGATGACCGCCCTTAATCCAGTGATGCGCATTGGCGATCAAATTGCCGAAACTCTGTTTGCTCATGGCACACCAGGCCGTAAAGACGCGCGTGAACGCGTTGCCACCATTCTGGCCCGCGTCGGGCTGACCGAGGCGGGCGTTGGCCCCGAGCGTTATCCGCATGAATTGTCGGGCGGCCAGCGCCAGCGCGTTGCCATTGCGCTGGCCATTGTGGCATCGCCCGCACTGATCATTGCCGACGAGCCGACCACCGCGCTGGATGTCACCATTCAGGCGCAAATTCTTGAGCTGCTGCACAGTCTGGTGCGCGAGGATCATTGCGGCCTGCTGCTTATCACCCATGATCTTGGTGTTGTCGCCCAATATGCCGACCGCGTTGCCTTGCTTGAAGATGGCCGCATTGTCGAAAGCGGTCCGCCCCGTAGCGTTTTCTCAGCCCCCAAAAGCGATGTCACCCGTCGCCTGATTGCCGAGGCGGCCACCCCGCCGGTGCGCCACAGCCAGCCCGCCGGGGAACGGCTGCTGGTCGTCGATAATGTCTGTCACCGCTATCGTGACGATGTGCCCAAAGCGGTCGACAGCGTCGGCTTTGATCTGTATCGCGGCGAAAGTCTTGGTGTGGTCGGCGAATCCGGCAGTGGTAAATCCACCTTGCTGCGTATCCTGCTCGGGCTTCTGGCACCGGGCAAAGGCGAGGTGCGCCTGACCGGCCGGGCCATTCACCACGCCCGGGGATCCGATCTGGCAGATTTGCGCCGCCAGATTCAGGCGGTGTTTCAGGACCCGATGTCGAGCTTTAATCCCCGCCACCGGGTTGGCCGGATTGTTGCCGAGCCGCTTTATCTTATCGACCGGCACATGCCCGCAAAACGCAAAGCGGAAAAGGTCGCCGCCGTGCTGAATCTGGTTGGCTTGCCCGCAGACGCCGCGGGGCGTTTTCCGCAGGAGTTTTCCGGTGGTCAGCGCCAGCGCATTGCCATTGCCCGCGCCCTGATTATCTCGCCAGCGCTAATTGTGTTTGACGAAGCACTGTCAGCGCTCGACGCCACCGCCAGAAGTGAAATTATCAGCCTTCTGAATCGGTTATCGCAGGAACTTCAACTGTCATATCTGTTCGTTACCCACGATCTGGATCAGGCCCGCGCGGTGACTGACCGGCTGATTGTCATGCAGGGCGGCCATGTCATTGAAAGCGGCCCGACCAACAAGCTGCTGTCGGCCCCAACGCAGGCCTATACGGCGGGGCTGGTTGCGGCGGCCCCCAACCTGAACCGGGCCTTGGGCAAAGCGGTTTGAACACACAAAACACGCCATCTGCGCATTTAACACCAACGAAAAGTGTTTAATGTATAATACGCCTTGCTTCGCATGTATAAACTGATTAACATCCAGCCGGTGATGTAGCCGTGGGTATTAAAGCGATGTCCCCAATGTCCGCCGACGCCATGAAGCGCTGCTTTGCAGCCTGCTGGAATGCGGTAGATGGCATGGCAGGATTTGCCCTTTTCCGCACGGCAGTTGCCGGTGCGGCGGACCCTCGACGTCAGGCGATGGTCTGAAGCGTTTTTTTCAGGCGTCGCCGCCCCAACGATCCCTTTTCCGTTCCTTTTAAAAAACATATCCGCCGGTGCGCCCTGACGCATCGCTTATGTGGGATTGCCTCATGACCAACGCGACCATTGCCCCCGAAGACCTTACCCGCCTGATCGCTGCCGACCGTGCCCATCTGATCCATCCGCAACATCACCCGTCCGACCATGCCCAGCCGCAATACTGGGTGGGCGGCGAGGGCAGCTATCTGATTGCCGCCGACGGCACACGCTATCTCGATGGCTTAAGCTCGATGTGGAATGTCAATCTGGGCCACAAGCGCCGCGAGCTGATTGATGCGGCGACCAAACAGCTAAACACACTGGAATTTGCCACCGCCTATGCCGGCACCAGCCACAGGCCTGTGGTCGAACTGGCCGAGCTGTTGACCCATTACGTCTATCCGTCGATACAGGCGTTCTATTTTACCAATGGCGGATCGGATGCCACCGACACCTCCATCCGCACGGCGCGCTTTTATTGGCGCACACTGGGCAAGCCGGAAAAGACCAAAATCATTGCCCGCGAACTGTCCTATCACGGCTCGACCGTCGGATCGGCCAGTGCCACCGGGGTGGCGGAATTCTCTGATCCGTTCGGACCGCGCCTGCCGGGCTTCTCGCATATTCCATCGCCATACCCGTACCGCTTTGGCGATAACACCAATGGCAAAACGCAAGGCCAAGCCGCCGCCGATCTGCTGGAAGAAGCGATCTTACGCGAAGGCCCGGAAACCGTCGCTGCCTTCATTGCCGAACCCATTCAGGGCGGTGGTGGTGGCATCATCGTGCCGCAGGAGGATTACTTCCCCCGCATCCGCGAAATCTGTGACCGTTATGATGTGCTGCTGATCAGCGATGATGTCATTACCGGCTTCGGGCGCAGCGGGCGCTGGTTCGGCCTGCAACACTGGAACGTCGAACCCGACATCGTGCAGTTCGCCAAGGGCATCACCAGCGGCTATATCCCGCTGGGTGGCATCGGCGTTTCAGGGTCCATCAAGGATGTGCTCGACCATGCCGATCCGGCCAGGCGCTGGTGGCACGGCTATACCTATTCCGGCCATCCGGTGGCCGCCGCCGTGGCACTGGCAACCATCGATGTGCTGGTCAAAGAAAATCTGGTCGAGCGTTCTGCCATTTTGGGTGACCGTCTGCGCGGGGCGATCCGTGACGGGCTGGCAGCCCACCCGCATTTGGGCGAGGTGCGCGGGCTTGGCCTGCTGGCCGGGATCGAGCTGGTGGCCGACCGCACCAGCAAGCAGCGTTTTGACGACAAAGCCGATTTTTCCGGCCGTCTGAAAACCGAATTCATGAAGCGTGGACTATGCACCCGCGTGCTCACCGACATCATCTGTCTGGCCCCGCCTTTGACGGCGAGCGAGGCTGAAATCGACCGCATTGCCGCCATCGTGGTGGATACACTGAACACAGAGTTTGCCACCGAAGCCGATTTTATCGATCACCGCTAAAGGGAAGTCACTGCCATGTCCCGTATTCCGCCGGTTACCGCCGACACCGAAGATCCCACCCTCAAAGCCGCTTATGACGAGTTGTCCAGGCATCACGAAGTCAGCAACATGAAGGCGGCGCTGCTGCATTCGCCCGAGGCGCTGCATGCTGTGCTCGAATGGTATAAGCTGTTCGCCAAGGTGAAGCCCTTCTTAAGCGAACGGCTGGCCGTGCTGTACTGCGATGCGATTTCACGCGCCAATGCCTGCGAGCTGTGCGCCACCTTTATGCACCGCGAGATCGTCGGCTGGGGCGAAGACCCGGATAATCTGAAGCTCGACGAACGCGATGAGACCGTCATCGCCTTTGGCCGTCAGCTGGCCAAAGATGCCAACCGTATTAACGACGATCTATACGCCAGGTTGCAAAAGTTCTTTACCCCGGCTCAGATCGTCGATCTGACCGTGTTCGGAACCCTGATGATCGTCAACAACCTGTTCAACAGCGCGCTGCGCATTGACCTTGATACATCACTTGACGAATACCGCATCGACCCGGAAAAATATTTCGCTTAAAGTATTTCGTATAACATCCGCCGTGCCATTTAGAGGTTTGTTTTATGAGTGAACGGAAATTCGCCTTCGACACCCAGCAACTGCATGCCGGTCAGACGCCGGACGGCGATTTCCGCGCGCGTGCGGTGCCGATATATCAAAGCACGTCCTTCACCTTCCGCGATTTCAACACCGCCAAAGACATCAACACTTTCGACAATTGTACGGACTACGAATATTCCCGCACCGGCAACCCGACCAATTCGGTGCTGGAAGCCCGTATCGCCGCGCTGGAAGGCGGCACGGCGGCGCTGGCGGTCTCCTCCGGCATGGCGGCAATCACCTATGCCATCCTCAACGTCTGTCAGACGGGCGATGACATCGTGGCGGCACGCACCTTGTATGGCGGCACCTTCGGCCTGTTCGCCCATACGCTGCCGCGCCACGGCATCACCGTCACGCTGGTGGACCCGGATGACCATGCCGCCATTGCCGCCGCCATCGGCCCGCGCACCAAGGCGCTCTATACCGAAAGCATCGGCAACCCCGGCGGCAATATCATCGACATTCCGGCACTGGCGGCCATTGCCAAACAGGCGGGCATTCCGCTGATTGTCGATAACACCTTCTCAACGCCCTATCTGTTCCGCCCGATCGAACATGGTGCCAATGTCGTGATCCATTCGGCCACCAAATATATCGGCGGCCACGGCACCACCATCGGCGGGCTGATTGTCGATGGTGGCAATTTCGACTGGGGTAATGGAAAATTCCCCGGCTTCACCACGCCGGACGGGGCCTGTGCCGGGATCACCCACTGGGACAAGTGGCACGATTTTCCCGGTATCGGCAATTTTGTCTTCGTCATGAAAACCCGCCTGCAATATTTGCGCGATATGGGCGCGGCCTTAAGCCCGTTCAACGCGTTTTTGCTGTTGCAGGGCATTGAAACCCTGTCGCTGCGCATGCAGCGCCAGATCGACAATGCCGCCCGCGTTGCCACCCATCTGGCCGCGAGCAAGCATGTCAGCCGGGTGCAATATGCCGGTCTTGCGGGCAGCCCCTATTTTGGTCTGGCGCAGAAATATTACCCCAAAGGACCGGGGGCTATCTTCTCGTTCGATCTGAAGGGCGGTGATGATGCCGCGCGCAAATTCACCGAAGCCGTCAAGGTGTTTTCGTTCCTGGCCAATGTCGGCGATTCCAAATCGCTGATCGTGCATCCGGCCTCGGTCACCCATCCGCAGCTTTCGCCACAAGAGCAATTGGCGGCGGGGATCACGCCCGGAAGTTTACGGGTTTCCATCGGGACCGAGGCGATTGAAGATCTGTTGTGGGATCTCGATCAGGCTTTCGCAGCACTATAAAAACATAAAACACGACAAAGCCCATCGCATCCAGCGGTGGGCTTTTGTGTTTCAAGGCTTAAACGCCAAAACGGTCGCGATAGCTGGTCAGATGGGCCAGTGTCTGCGCTTCATACACCCCACGGGCAATGGCGCGGGCCAGCGTGTCGGCGGCAATCATGCCAAGGCGCAGCACGGCATTGGCTTCCGATTCCGCCACCGGCTTTGCCCCGGTGGTCACCGCGAACACCAGATCGCCGTCGAACGGCGTGTGCACCGGGCGCAGGGCGTGGGCAAAGCCATCGGTCGCCATCACGGCCAGTTGCTGCAACGCATTGCGCGACAGCGCCGCATCGGTGGCAACAATGGCAATGGTGGTGTTGGCCGCAATGGCGGGCGAGGATTTTAAGTCGTTCGGCAGATCAAGCTCGATCTGGCGGCCATCGGGGCGGCGGCCACCGAATTCACCGTTTTGTTCGAACAGATGGGCCCAGAAGCAATCCGTACCCGGAATAATTGGCGATCCCACGGCATTCACCGCCACCAGTGCGCCCACCGTGATGCCATCACCGGTCACGGCCGAGGCACTGCCCAAACCGCCCTTATAGGCCCCGGCGCGTGCGCCATAGCCCGCACCGGCATTGCCAAGGGCAAAATCCGCCGCCGCGTTTTGTGCCGCCGCGCGGCCCAGGCGGCGATAGGGCGGGGTATCGCCCCAGTTTTTTTCGCCGCCATTTCCAAGGTCATAGAGAATGGCCCCCGGCACCAGTGGCAACGGCGCTACCCCATCATCATAGGCCACGCCCCGGCCCAGTGCATTGAGATGGGCGATAACACCACCGGGCGCATCCAGACCATAGATAGACCCGCCGGACAGCGTAATCGCCTCGACCGGCAGGCCCATACCGGGACCACGCAACGTGTCGCAATCACGGGTGCCGGGCGCCGCGCCACGCACATCGACCACCGCGTTAAACGGCGCATCACCCAAAAGCACCGTCACGCCGGTGCGCACGGATGTATCTTCCGCGTTGCCAACCTTCAGGCCGGGAATATCGGTGATGCTGTTTTTCGGGCCGGGGATAATCATATGTGGTGCCATTAATATGCGTTTGCAGAATGCCGTATGCCATACAGGCTGTATAGTGCTATATGACAGCCGCACCTCACGCGAAAGTGGCCGCCAGCCCAACGTCGCTTTTTTTGCTGGCTGGACACATGGCCTGTATTCGGTACCATATCCACACATAAGGCCCGATGGCGTTTTGCTCACGGACCGCTTCTGATTTATCAGCGGATGAGGACCCAGACATGCCCACTTTTTCCAGACGCAATTTCCTGTCGTCAGGTGTCGCCCTAGCCTCGGTGACGGGGCTTTGTTGGCAAGCGGCAAGCGCCCAGGGCGGCAATGGCTTCATGGCGGCATCGACCATGC
>JBAVPS010000179.1:0-5061 GCA_049693315.1 Rhizomicrobium sp.
GTGTGCCATAGCCCATCATTTGCGCCGCTTTGGCAGTGGCGAGCACCAGCGCAATCCCGGCGATAGTCCCGCAGGTCCAGCCGATGGTGAGTTTTTCCAGCGCTTTGGTCGATTGCGTGTCGATACCACCGTTACGGCGGCGGCGGGTTTCAACCCACAGCCGGTTACCGGTGTAGAACAGAAACGCCCCGGCCAATCCAAGCAGGAAATAACCCCAGCGCACCGAAAGCCCACCGTAATTACCAAAATGCAGTGCGAAGAACGCTGTCAGCGTGGCATACCAACCATTTTGATGGCCGGGCAGATACTCACTTTGCAGGATTGCGCCATCATACGGATCGACAACCGCAAAACCTTCTGTGATGGCGCGCACACCATAGCGCGGATCAACGCCACAAACCCGCAGGCTCATCGGCCCGACGCCAGAGGGTTTGACCGGGGCTTGGGGATTACCTTTTACACCAGCACTCTTGCCAGCCGCCTGACCGCGCGAGCCGGCGTGCGGCACGCCACGCATCTGGGCATAATCAAGCCGTGTCGGGGTAAAGCCGGGCGCGGTTTGCTTTAAGCGCGTCAGAATTGCTTCGGGTGAAAGCAGCGGGGTGCCGGGGGCATGATGCATAACAGCAGGCTTGTCCCACAACCGGTCGATTTTGCCGCCATACAAAGCGATATTCTGCGCACCATAGAACAGACCATGAAAAGCAAAGACCAGCGAGGTCAGCGCCATCACGATGTGAAACGGAATACTGAACAACCCAAGCGCATTGTGCACATCGAGCCATTTGCGCTTGATATTCTTACCAAGCCGCATGGCAAACAGATCTTTGACCAGCGACGGCAGCAACACGACCACTCCGGACACCAGCGCCAGCGCATAGAGCAGGCAGATGATGCCGACAAAGATCATCGCGGTGTCAAAGCCAAACGGCAGCCCGATCTGCTGATGCAGCACATCGATAAACTTTGCCGCCGCGCTTTTGGGCAGCGTCGCAACCACCAGCGTGCCATCCGCCCCGAAGCTGGCACCAAAGCGCGCCCCACTTTCACCATCCGGGTCAGACGCCGGGCCATGCCGATCCGATTTCTGCCAGATCAGCCGGGCCGGGGAAGCGGCATCCGGGGCCAAAACCACACTATAGCCATGGCGGGCATCGGGATGGCTTTTCAGCGTCTCGGCAATCAGGCGCGGTGTTGCGGCCAATGGCGGTGCCGCGGGCAAGGACACGGCAGGCGCCAGCCAGCGGTCGAGCGGCGCCTCGAACATGGTGACGGCACCGGCGAAGAAGGCGGTGAACAGAAACAGGCCGCAAAAAATACCGACCCAGCCGTGAACGTCCTTATACAGACGAACAATATCGCTACGAACTTTCATGACACCCGAATGCGTTAAAGAATCAGCAAAATGGCGGCGAGCAGCACGGCTGAACCGCCGAGCCAGACCCAGGCGCGCACACCGTTGCGAAACAGAAAACAAAAGGAAATAACCCCGGCCCACACCGGCGCCATCAGCCACATGGCCAGCTGCATTTTGCCCGCCCCGCCACCGGGTACCAGATGATAAAACAGACCACTGCCCACCAGCGCCAGCGCAAAACCGGCAATAACACCGGCGCTGAGCTTACCCAGCCAGTTACGGCTCGACAGCGGCGTACTCATGCCCCACCCCGGCGGCGCAAATAGGCGATTGTCATCGGCCCAAATGATCCCAGCACCATCAGCCACACGACCAGCATGTATGCGGCGGTCAGCATACTGACGGCACTGCAAAGCAGTCCGTAGCTGATACCAAGCGCAACAATACCAATCGCACCAAACGCCCGCCCTGCCACCGGTACGGGCAATAATTCCTGATGCTTCGAAGGCAGATAAAAACACGCCATCCCAACAAGGCTGACCAAAGCCGCCATCCCGACACTTAAACCCACCATTAAAACACCCCCAAAGGCCCAAGCCCTTCATAGCAAGTTGCGAATAATACACAAATGCGACATATATGCAATTGATAATGACTTTCAATTCTATTATACGCCACGCCGATCAAGAGCGTTAACCCCATGGGCGGTGGCCTGACCGGTAGGGATACGACCATCAAGGGCGTTCAGGCCGCCAGCGGGATGAGGAACTAAGCATATGAAAAAGTTTCGTTTTTTTGCAGGGTGCAGTTTACCGCTGCTCGCCGCCACAGTGATGTCTGCCCCCACGCTGGCCGATACGGCGGCCGGGAATGTGCAGGAAACCGTGGTGGTCAACGCCTATCGCGCCGCGTCGAGCATTGAGGCGTCCACCAAAACCAACACGCCGCTGATCGAAGCGCCGCAGTCGGTTTCTGTGGTCACGCGCGAGGAACTCGACGCCCGCGGGGTGCAGGACCTGAATGAAGCGCTGCGCTATGATGCAGGCGTTCTGTCAGAAAGCCAGGGCATCGACAGCCGCGTCGATGATTTCTATATCCGCGGGTTTGATGCTGGCAGCTGGGGCGATAATGTCACCCTCGACGGTCTGCGCGCACCGCAGGGCAGCCAGTGGAACCGCACCAAATTCGACAGCTGGGATATGGAGCGTGTCGAAGTGCTCAAAGGGCCGTCGGCGGTGCTGTATGGTCAGGTCGCCCCCGGCGGCATGGTCAATCAGGTTTCCAAAACGCCGGTCCCCGATCAGATGCAACAACTGCGCCTGTCGGTTGATGCGTACGGCAAATATCAGGGTGCCTTCGATGTCGGTGGTGCGGTGACCGATGACAACAGCGTGCAGCTGCGTCTGGTCGGGCTGTACAGCAACGGGCCGAGCCAGATCAAGCACACCAGCCAGCAACACTGGTTCCTGGCCCCGAGCAGCAAATTCATCATCGACAACAACACCCGGCTGACCCTGATGGGGTTCTATCAGCGCGATGGCGGCGGCAGCACGTTCCAGTTCCTGCCCTATGCCGGTACGATGACCAAAACCGCTTATGGCTATATCGGCACAGATACGTTTCTGGGCGAGCCGAAATGGAACCGCTATGACCGCACCATCGGCACGCTGGGCTGGCAGTTCGAACATGATTTCAGCGACAGCTGGTCGTTAAGCCAGAGCGCGCGTTACACCCATGTTGACTCGCTCTATCGCACCACGGTGGCTGGCACCGCCACACTGACCAATGGCCGCATGCTGGGCCGCCGCGCCGTACAGGGCACCGGCGATTCCGAAGGCCTTACTGCCGACACCCGTCTGACCGGAAAATTCAGCACCGGGCCGCTGGAACACACCGTACTGATTGGCTTCGACTGGCAGCGGGCGCAATGGGATGGCTTGCGGCAATCGGCCAAGGTTTCGACCACGGCCATAGCCATCGACGTGTTCAACCCGGTCTACACCAATTATGATTTCGCCTCAGTGCTGGTCAACCAGATCTCGCAGGCTGGCACCGACAATCAAAGCGGTCTCTACGCTCAGGATCAGATTGCCTATGGTCATTGGCGGCTGACGTTGAGCGGTCGTCAGGACTGGTTCCTCAACAAAACCTACAACCGGTTGACCGGCGATCTGACCAAGGTCGAGGACAACGCGCTGACCGGCCGCGTCGGGCTGCTTTACCTGTCTGACATGGGGCTGGCCCCCTATGCCAGCTATGCGGAATCCTTCCAGCCGTCGAGCTACACCGCTGGCGACAATTACGAAGACAAAGCCTTTTCCCCGGTCACCGGCAAACAGTTTGAAGCTGGCTTCAAATATCAGCCCAAAACCATCGATGGCATGATCACCGTGTCGGCCTATGAACTGCGTCAGCAGCATGTCGCCACCGCCGATCCGGATGAAAGCCATGACTGCGGTTCCGGTGCGGGTAGCTGTTATGTCGAAACCGGCGAAGTGCGGGTGCGCGGCATCGAGATGGAAGGTCGCCTGACCCCCATCACCGGTTTTAGCATCATCGGGGCCGTTACCCATATGGATTCGGAAATCACCAAATCCAATGACGGCACCGCAGGCAACGATATGATCCGTGTGCCGCAGTGGCTGGGTTCGATCTGGCTGGATTACAGCTTTGGCGCAGGCTGGCTTGACGGCCTCAGTCTGGCGGGTGGTTCACGCTATGTCAGCCAAACCTTCGGTAACACCGCCAACACGCTCAACATTCCGTCTTACGGCCTGTGGGATGCGGCGCTACGCTATGATCTGACCAAGCTGGGGCTGAATGTCGCCGGGGCGCGCAAGATGCAGTTTTCTGTCAACACCAGTAACCTGACGGACAAGCGGTATGTCTCGACCTGTACCGCCACCACGGCCTGTTACTATGGCAGTGGCCGCAGCATCATGATGTCGCTGCAGTTGGGCTGGTAAGCCGCTTCTTCATCCGTATACATCCCCCCCGGCCTTTAAACCGGGGGGGGCGATTTTCCCCCCCCCAAAAAAACCGAGATGCCCCCATGCGCTATCATCACCGCCTGTTAGCCGGATGCAGTCTGGCCCTTATCACCACTGCAGCCATGTCCGGCCCACTGCGTGCTGAAGATTCCAGTGGGGTGCAGGAAACGGTCACTGTTAACGCCTATCGGGCGGCAAACAGCATCGGGGCATCAACCAAAACCGACACACCGGTCCTCGAAACACCCCAGTCAGTTTCGGTTATCACCCGCGAGGAGATGGATGCGCGTGGTGTGCAAAACCTGAACGAAGCCCTGCGTTACGATGCGGGCATACTGACCGAAAGTCAGGGTGGTGACAGCCGGGTCGACGATTTTTATATCCGTGGCTTTGACGATGGCAGCTGGGGCGACAATCTTATTCTGGATGGCATGCGCCTGCCCCCCGGCAGTAAATGGAACCGCACCAAATTCGACAGCTGGGATATGGAACGCGTCGAGGTGCTTAAAGGACCGTCAGCCGTATTGTATGGTCAGGTATCACCCGGCGGGGTGGTCAATCAGGTTTCTAAAACCCCGGTTGACAATCAGATGCAGCAACTGCGTCTGTCCATCGATGCCTATGGCAAATATCAGAGCGCGGTTGATGTCGGTACATCCGCAACGGATGACGGTAGCGTAAAGCTGCGTCTTGTCGGTCTCTACAGCAACGGAC
>JBAVPS010000180.1:0-2327 GCA_049693315.1 Rhizomicrobium sp.
ACCTGAGGGATGGCAAAGCCATAAAGTTTTTGACTTTGCCATTACCTCGGACATGTCTTTGGCTGATGTAAAACGTGCGGTGCAATCGCTGGCGTTGCGGTTGGAAGACTGTCGGGTTTTTCTGGCCAGCGAAAGCCGCGGCTTACTATATTCGATTTTGGAGGACGAGTTGGGTTTTCACAGCTGGCGCTCTCACGGGCTGGCTATGGCGCTGCTTGATGAAATTGCCGCGCTGGAGATCAAGCGACAGGCGGCCGCCGAAGCAGCAACGGCGACAATATCGCAAGCCGCCACCTGTGGCTTGGGATGTGGCGGTGGTGGTCGCCGCACTATTGGTCTGGCGGAGGATAGCGCCACCGCCGCGCCGGTGTCGGCGGAACCGGTCGGCGATGGTGGCTGGCGCATTGATCTTTCCGGGGCATTGGCGGCACATCCGGCGCTGAATTCGCGCGAGATACTGGTTCCCTTGCTCGAGGCCGGTAACTTCGCGTGGCTGGAAGTCTTATGCGATCACCTGCCACGCTGGTTTTCGCAAAAGCTTACCGATCTTAATCTGCGGGCGGATATTGACGCAACCGGTACGGGGCTGCGGGTACAGGTCTTTCCTAATCAATAGGAGTGGAATATGGCTCAGAGTCGCATCCATCTTGCCAAACCAATTCTCTATTTTGCTTATGGCAGCAATATGAGTCCGGCGCAGATGGCTATTCGTTGTCGGGGATGCAAAATGGTGGCGGTGGCGCGGCTATCGGGGTATCGGCTGGCATTTTTCGGTCATAGTCAGCGTTGGGATAGTGGCGAAGAAACCGTGCTGCCAGCGGCGGGGGAACGGGTCTTTGGCGTAGTCTATGAATTATCCCATTCCGCACTCGACCGGCTTGATGCCTGGCAGGGGGTGAAGCTCGATGGTTCGGGGCGGTATTTTCATTCCCCTGCCGAAGTGATCGGTCTGGATGGCAAGGTGTATTCCGTGCTGCTGTACCGCAAGGATATTCTGGGCGAACCGCGCCCTCCCAGCAGCGAATATCTTGCGTATATTCTGGCCGGGGCTGAGGAACAGGCGTTGCCAGCAGAATATATTCAGCGGTTGCGGGCGATACCGTCTCAGCTGGCACGCTATGTCGTTCCAAGGGCTGAAGATGCCGATCGTCTGCTGATGCCGGCGGGAAGTTGCGCCTGTTAAATCCGGTTGATATGGACGCGGTAATTGCCGCCAATAACGAGATATTCGCCTTCACCTTTGAGCGGATAAAACGGCAGTAGCGTGTTGAAAAAGGCGATTTTTGTAACCGGCACCTCGACTGTCAGCACGGTTTCACCGAAACAGTCGGCCATCTCGGGATCGGCGGTGAACGAGACCAGATTGTTAAGCCGTGCTACCGCGGTCTGTCGGTCAATATGTTCGACGACCTGATGGCCATCGAAGCTGTTGACGCCGCGATAGAGCGTCAGATGGCTTTTCTCGCCGGTGATATAGTGCGCCATCGCCCACTGGCAATATTCATACAGCAGGTCAAGCTGGCTTAAGATCGAGTTGCCGTGAAAGGGTGTCATCATCTTTTCGACGACATAGTCCATCCAGGCGGTGTCGGAAAAATCGCCGATCATGTCCTTGTGAAAGGTGGGCACCAGGCCAAAGCGGCTTTCAACCCAGCTTTTCAGCACCGCCCCCTCAGGCCCGTTGGAGTCATAGCCCCAGCCGACCAGCAGCCGTAAGAAGCTGGAGCGGAAGGGCTTGGTCTGGCGTTCCTTGCTGTGTGCCTGTGCATCATCTGAAGCTTGTTCCGCTTCAAGGCCATATACCGCTGACATATATTTGTAGAACGCTTCGGCGGCATCGCCTAAGCTGTCGGAGAAATTCAGCATTTCAAAAAGCTTGCTGTTGGTCTCGCGCGTGCTGGCAATATGCATGGCGCTGGGCACGGCGTTGTAATCCGGGCTTCCCAGATGATGGGTCGCAATGCCGACCTGATTGACCCTGTGCCCAAGCGGTAAAACCATATGTCATCGTGCCATACGAAGACTGAGCCATCAACGCTACACCGTGACGCGAGGGGAAAAGGGGCACTGTGCATTAAGTGGGCTTGCACGTATAAGGTGAATCATTATGAGTGTCTGATGGTTAGTCAGAGACGACGTAGCCAGTTGCAGGCAAGTGTTCAGGAATGCTTGATCCGGCAGTTCGTAGTCGTAGCCACCGCCCGTGCGGTGCTGAATCTGTGTGATTCCTGTGGGGTGTGGGGAGAATTGGCAGAATTGCTGAGGCATATGCCAAATGCACGTTTGGTATGGTATGGTCTGCGCTTAACACGCTGGCAGGCTGTTAC
>JBAVPS010000181.1:0-3330 GCA_049693315.1 Rhizomicrobium sp.
GCAAAGAGAAGCCGATTTGCACCGAATCGACCGATGATTGCTGGGCGCAGAACCGCCGTGGCGTCACGGTGATCACCGCTGGTGCGAAGTAATATTTCTTGCGTGTTCGTAACATTCACGCAAAATCTTGTGAAAGGGCGTCCCTTTGGGGCGCCCTTTTGTTTTATCCCGCACGGATTTTACGCTAATAAGACCCCCGAGGCATGATGTGAGCATGAGACGATGAAAATCACTCTGATGGCTTCTGCGGCAATGGTCGCGTTGCTTTGCAGCTTTGGCGGCGCGTCGGCCAGCGATACTCCGGCTACGATGCATCACGCACGTAGTGATGACGGCTATGTCCAGTATGCCGGCCTGTTCGGTGAAAGCGACGAAGAAAAGGCCGCCCGTCTTGCCCGCGAAAAACGCGAGGACGATCAGGATGCCGCCATTGCCGATCTGAAGCAGCGGGTGTCCGATCTGGAATCCTCGCTGCAGCAATTCACCGCCCAGAACGAGTTGTTGACCCACCGCATTCAGGAAATGAAGGCGGCGACCGACAAAATGCAGAAAGACTGGAATTATAAGCTCTGCTCGATGTCGGCCCAGCTGATGGGTGTGGGTATTTCGACCGATAATGGCGGGCTTTCCTGTGATGGCAGCAATACCGGTGCAGCGATGGGCGACACCGGCGGCATTGTGGTGCCTGCCGCGCACAAAGATTACGACGCAGCAATGAAGCTTCTGGCCAAATCGCAGTATGACGAGGCGCTTGCGGCGTTTAACAGCTTCATCGACGCCAACCCCAAGGATGATCTGGCACCCCAGGCACTCTATTGGGTCGGCAATATCTCTTATCTGAAAAAAGATTATGCTGGTGCGGCCACCGCCTTTGCCGCCGGGATCAAGAAATATCCCAAAAGCCCGCGTGTGCCCGACAATATGCTGAAACTGGGCGAAACCCTGATCGCACTGGGCCAGCAAAAAGAAGGCTGTCTGACGCTTGCCGCCATCAAGAACAAAACCCTCAAAGCCCCGGCAAACATCCTTGCCCAGGCCACCCAGTTGCGCGCCAAGTCCTGCAAGTAACGGTGATCTGGCGGCGGTGTTTGCTGCCGCCATGTCGGCGCTGGCACCTGCCGCGTCGCTGTGGCCTGCCGCTGTGGCGGTGTCGGGTGGGGGCGATTCCCTCGCCCTGATGCTGCTGCTGCGCGATTATGCCCGCGATCAGGGCCTTGATGCCCCCGTGGTACTGACCGTCGATCACGCCTTGCGGCCCGCATCCCGCCGCGAGGCGCTGGCTACCGCCCGCTGGGCCAAAGCAGCGGGCCTTGTGTGCCATATTCTAACCCGCAAAGGGCCTCCGCCTGCCGCCGATATCGAAGCGGTGGCCCGTCAGGCCCGCTATCAGCTGATCGGTGATTGGGCCGGGCGACACCGTGTGGCGACGGTCTTTCTGGCCCACACCCTCGACGATCAGGCCGAAACCTTTCTGATCCGGCTGTTGCGTGGCTCCGGCGTCGATGGCTTGTCGGCGATGCGGCCGGTTTCGGCTTTCCCGCTGGCCGGTTACGGCGGGCTGCGGGTGGCCCGTCCGCTGTTGCGCCAGACACGGGACGATTTACGTGGCTTTCTGACCGGCTGTGGCCAAAGCTGGCACGATGACCCGATGAACGAAGATGACCGCTTCACCCGGGTGAAATTGCGTCAGGCCTGGCCAATGCTGGAAGGACTCGGTTTCCAGCGCGACCGGCTGGCCGACACCGCCGATCATCTCGCCCGTGCCCGCGATGCGCTGGAAGCGGCCACCGATGCGTTGGAAGCTGCGGCGGTGCAGCCTTTGGCCGACCGGTTATTGCTGGATCGGGCGCAATTGGCGGCGGCCCCGGCCGAATTGGGTCTGCGACTATTGGCGCGGCTTTTGATGCGAGTCTCGGCTCAGGATTACCGGCCGCGCTTTGAACGGCTTAACCGGCTGTATCTGGCCATCGTGTCGGGTGATTTGCAGACCGGAAGAACGCTTCATGGTTGCAAAATTGCGCCAGCACCCCGGCGCCTGGCAAAAAAGAGTACGAATTTGCTGCAGATTAGTGCAGAGCCGGGGGATCGCCGCCGTTTCCCCTCTTGAAAAAAGCGGTTAAGAAACAAACAATTATCCCTGCACCGTGATGAGCGTTGCCCGAAACAGACAAATCTCATAACCTCAAGCTTCTGGTAAAGAACGCGCCTTACACTTATCTAACAGTCTGCAGCCGTTCACGAACCGTAAGGAAAGACCGCCCTTGAACAACCTTCGCAATTTGGCCCTGTGGTTTCTCCTCGTAGTGCTGCTGATTTTTGCCTTCAATATGTTCAGCGGCTCCTCGCAAAAAGCCGAGGCCAAGCAGATTTATTATTCCGAATTCCTCCAGAAAGTCTCGCAAGGGGCGGTTAAGTCTGTCGTCATCCAGGGCAAACAGGTCAAAGGCGAGTTCGTCGGTGGCCAGTCGTTTGCGACCTACAGCCCGGACGATCCCGGTCTGGTGCAGAAGATGGTCGACCATAACGTCTCGTTCGAGGTCAAACCGGTCGATGATGGCTCGTTCAGTCTGGTCAATATTCTGATCAACTGTATTCCGATGCTGCTGTTCATCGGCGTGTGGGTCTTTTTGTTCCGCCAGATGCAGGGCGGTTCGGGCAAGGCGATGGGCTTTGGTAAAAGCCGCGCCAAACTGCTGACCGAAAAGACCGGCCGTATCACTTTCGAAGATGTGGCGGGTGTTGACGAGGCCAAGGATGACCTTAAGGAAATCGTCGATTTCCTGAAAGATCCGCAGAAGTTCACCCGTCTGGGCGGGCGTATTCCAAAGGGCGTTTTGCTGATTGGCCCGCCGGGTACCGGTAAAACCCTGTTGGCGCGTGCCATTGCCGGCGAAGCCAACGTGCCGTTCTTCACCATTTCCGGTTCGGATTTCGTCGAAATGTTCGTTGGTGTCGGCGCGTCCCGTGTGCGTGACATGTTCGAACAGGCCAAGAAAAACGCGCCTTGCATCGTGTTCATCGACGAAATCGATGCCGTCGGTCGCCATCGCGGCACCGGTATCGGTGGCGGTAACGACGAACGCGAGCAGACCCTGAACCAGTTGCTGGTCGAGATGGACGGCTTCGAATCGACCGAAGGCGTCATCATGATCGCGGCCACCAACCGGCCCGACGTGCTCGACCCCGCCTTGCTGCGCCCCGGTCGTTTTGACCGCCATGTCGTGGTGCCGAACCCCGATCTGGGCGGGCGTGAGAAGATTTTGCGCGTCCACATGCGCAAGGTGCCGCTTGATGGCGATGTTGATCCGCGTGTCATCGCACGTGGCACAC
>JBAVPS010000182.1:0-11955 GCA_049693315.1 Rhizomicrobium sp.
GGTCTTAACACAAAACCCGTTTGTTAATGATGCTGCAGCTTATGCGTCAGCATTGAACGCTTTAGCGTGTTTGGCGGCGGCTTCCTCAACCCGGAATTTCAGATCGGGATATTTGTGTACCAGCATGGTGAAATCTTCCGCCGACAGCGCTAGCAGGCGGGTTTGATCCAGCGCCACAATGGTGGCTTTGTGCTGGGTGTGGTGCAACAGCGAAAGCTCGCCAAAAAAATCACCGTGATGCATGCGCAGCGCGCGATGGCTGAACTGCAACTCTACATCGCCCGAGACAATGAAATAGAGCGTACCGGATATTGATCCGCGTACGGCGATAATTCCGCCGCGCGAAACCGTCTGTGCACGGAGCAGGTTCATGACCTCGCTTAAAAAAGCCGCGTCGAAATCACGAAACAGCGGCACGCGGGCCAGCATGCCAAAGGTGATGATGAAATCACGCCGGTGGATGGCGTCGATAAAGCCGGTGGCGACGATGCCGACCGGCAGCGCCAAAATGCCCATGCCGGTCACCATGGTAAAGCCGGCCACCAGCCGGCCCAGCAAGGTGATCGGGACCTCGTCGCCATAGCCGACCGTGGTCAGCGTGGTGATCGCCCACCACATCGCGGCGGGGATCGAGCCGAATTTGTCGGGCTGCACCGCGCCTTCGGCGGCATGCATGGCGGCGGCGGCGAAGATGGTGGCACAGGCCAGCACCAGCAAGGTGCCAAACAGCGCGCGCCGTTCGGTGACGATAACCTCGCCCAGCGTCGACAGCGCCGGGGAATAGCGGGCGATTTTCAAAAGACGCAACAGTCGGATCATGCGCAGGAAGCGCAGATCGAGCACCGGCAGCAGCAGCGAGAAATACACCGGTGCCACCGCCAGAAAGTCGATCACCATCGTCGGTTTGGTGGCGGCGGCAAAGCGCCCGCGCCAGGGCCCCTTTTGCTGCAGGATGGGGTCTTCAACCGAAACCCACAGCCGCAGGACATATTCGATGGTAAAGATCAGAACCGATATAGCCTCGAACAGCTTAAGGTCGAGCCAATAGGGTTTGTCGATCGACGGCACGCTTTCCAGCGTGAAGCCCACAACATTGAGCAGGATCAGCAGGATCAGGCCGACCTCGACGATCATGCCGATGGGACCACCGACATGACCGCCTTCAAGGATCAGATAGAGCTTGCGGCGTAGCGGCATTTTCGCCATCGCCGCCCCCTTTGTTTACGTTACAGCGCGCTTAAATAAGCTGCGATGGCTTTAAGGGCCTCGTCGGCCTTGCTGCCATCGGGGCCCCCGGCCTGGGCCATGTCGGGGCGGCCACCGCCACCCTTGCCGCCCAGCGCGCCAGCGCCGACCCGCACCAGATCCACCGCCGAAACTTTGGCGGTGAGGTCGTCGGTCACCCCGACCACGATCGAGGCTTTGCCGCCATCCACCGCGATAAAGGTCGCCACGCCCGAACCCAGCTTGGCTTTGGCGTCATCGGCCAGCCCCTTAAGGTCTTTGGCCGCAACCCCTTCCACCACGCGCAGGGTGGTTTTGATGCCGCCAAATTCCTGCACATCGCTGCCGCCGCTTTGGGCGGGGCCAGCCAGCGCCAGGGCCTTCTTGGCTTCGGCCAGTTCTTTTTCCAGCTTGCGCCGTTCGTCATAAAGCTGGCTGACGCGCTGGGGCAGCTCGTCCGGGCTGGTCTTCAGCACGGCGGCGGCGTCATGGGCCAGTGCGGTCTCGTGCTTGAAATACTGGCGCGCCCCTTCACGGGTCACCGCTTCAATGCGGCGCACGCCCGAGGCCACGGCAGTTTCCGACAATACAGTGAACAGGCCAATATCGCCCAGACGACCGGCATGGGTGCCGCCGCACAGCTCGACCGAGAAGGGCTTGTCCGCCGTCTCGTCCCAGCCCATCGACAGCACGCGAACCTCGTCGCCATATTTTTCACCGAACAGGGCCTCGGCCCCCTGCTCGATCGCTTTGTCGGTCGGCATCAGGCGGGTGGTGATTTCACTGTTCTGGCGCACCACGGCGTTGACGCTGTCTTCAACCGCGGTCAGTTCCGCCGCCGATAC
This sequence comes from Rhizomicrobium sp., assembly GCA_049693315.1. GTDB lineage: Bacteria > Pseudomonadota > Alphaproteobacteria > Micropepsales > Micropepsaceae > Rhizomicrobium. The sequence continues at coordinate 2,070 of JBAVPS010000182.1, forward strand.
CGGCTTGGGGTGGCTGAAATCGAAGCGCAGCCGGTCGGGGCCAACCTGCGAGCCCTTTTGGGCCACATGCTCGCCCAGCACGCGCTTTAACGCGGCCTGCAACAGATGGGTGGCTGAATGGTTGGCGCGGATGGCATTGCGCCGTTCCTCGTCCACCTTCAGATCAACGGCATCACCAACGGCAATCTCGCCTTCGGTGATTTCGATGACGTGAATGTGCAGACCAAGCTTCTTTTCGGTGCTGATGACATTGGCCTTGGCAGCCTTGGCGGTCAGCGTGCCGCTGTCGCCAGCCTGACCGCCCATTTCGCCATAGAACGGGGTCTGGTTGGCGATCAGGCGCACGGTTTCACCGGCATGGGCCGACGTCACGGTGGCACCGTCTTTAATGAGGGCCTGAACCACGCCTTCGGCTTCAATGGTGTCATAGCCAAGGAATTCGGTCTTGCCGAATTCTTCCACCAGCGGGAACCAGGCGGTTTCCGTGGCGGCATCGCCCGAACCGGCCCATGCCTTGCGGGCATCGGCCTTCTGCTTGGCCATGGCGGCGTCAAAACCTTTGGTGTCAACGGCGACGCCGCGGGCTTTCAAAGCGTCCTGGGTCAGATCGAGCGGGAAGCCGAACGTGTCATACAGCTTGAAGGCAACCTCGCCCGCCAGGCTGTCGCCGCTGCGCAAGGTCGTGGTGGCATCGTCGAGCAGTTTAAGGCCGCGCACCAGCGTCTCGCGGAAGCGGGTTTCTTCCAGTTTCAGGGTTTCGGTGATCAGCGCCTCGGCCCGTTTCAGTTCGGGATAGGCGGTGCCCATGGCCGAAACCAGCGACGGCACCAACTGATGCATCAGCGGCTCTTTCGAGCCGATCAGGTGGGCGTGGCGCATGGCGCGGCGCATGATCCGGCGCAGCACATAACCACGGCCTTCGTTGGAGGGCAGCACGCCGTCAGCAATCAGGAACGAGGACGAGCGCAAATGGTCGGTGATGACCCGGTGGCTGGCCAGCGTCGGGCCGGCGGCCTTGTTGCCCGAGCAGGATTCCGAGGCGGCAATCAGGCCCTGAAACAGGTCGGTGTCATAATTGTTGGTGACGCCCTGCAGAATGGCGGCCATGCGTTCCAGACCCATGCCGGTATCGATCGAGGGCTTGGGAAGGTCGCGCCGGGTGTTGGCATCAATCTGCTCGAACTGCATGAACACCAGATTCCAGAATTCCAGGAACCGGTCGCCATCTTCGTCGGGCGATCCCGGCGGGCCACCGGCGACGCTTTCGCCCTGGTCATAGAATATTTCCGAGCAATAGCCGCAGGGGCCGACCGGACCCATCGCCCACAGATTGCTGGGGTGGCCGATGATGCGGTCATTGGGCAGGCCGGAAATCTTGCGCCACAAATCGCGGGCCTGCGAATCCTCGGTGTAAACCGTGATCCACAGCCGGTCCTTGTTGAGGCCGATCACCTTGGTGACCAGATCCCAGGCAAAGGTGATGGCTTCTTCCTTGAAATAATCGCCGAACGAGAAATTGCCCAGCATTTCAAAGAAGGTGTGGTGGCGGGCGGTGTAGCCGACATTATCAAGGTCGTTATGCTTGCCACCGGCGCGAACGCATTTCTGCACCGTGGTCGCCCGCGAATAGGGGCGTTTCTCGGCACCGGTGAAAACGTTCTTGAACTGCACCATCCCGGCGTTGGTAAACAGCAGCGTCGGGTCGTTGCGCGGTACCAGCGGTGAGGACGGCACAATGGTGGCGCCGCGTTCACGGAAGAATTCTAAATAACCGGTTCGGATGTCAGAGAGAGTTTTCATAACGCGTTCTGGACTGCCTTGGGTGATGCGGCCGATCCCGATGCGGAAAAATCCGCCCCGGGCGCCATCCTTGCGAAGGGCTAAACTTATAGCCTGATTAGAACATAATCGGTGCCGATGGAATATGGCCACAGGAATATGGCGGCACGATCGCTGGATAGCCGGTATGCGGCCCCTGCACATATCGGCTTTGCGCCGCGCGCCGGGTCCTTAAAAACGCCGGGGCGTCTGGGGGCGTATGCGGTGTGCATAAATGGCGTAACATGTTGGGGGGAAATATAAAAAGGCAAGGCATGCGGGGCCAAGAATCCCGCATGCCTTGCCTCGAGTCGTTCCCTCATGCCAATTCGGGAACATTCTGCCACCACACCATGAGGCCGGTGGCAGAATTGGGTCAAACCGGCGCCATGCCGCATGGGCGGGCAGCCAGAATTGGATGTTGCCGCCGCCAGACCGATTGGCGTGCGGCCGGGGGGCCGCCGGCAACCGGTTCGGGGCGTGTGCGGCGTCAATGCGCCGCACGAAAATGTTCACCCGCCGGGTCCAATACCGCCCGGTGCAGGGCCCGTCGCTTAAAGCCTAGTCGTCACTCTCGGCTTCGGCATGGGTCAATGCCTGGCTTAACAGACCGGCATTGGCGCGAATGGCATTTTCAATCGCCTGCGCGCTGTCCGGGTTGGTGAGAAGATACTGCTTGGCCTGCTCACGGCCCTGACCGATGCGGGTGCCGTCATACGAGAACCAGGAACCGGACTTTTCAACAATGCCGGCTTTGACGCCCAGATCGACCAGCTCGCCGACCTTGGAAATGCCCTGACCATACATGATGTCGAATTCGACCTGACGGAAGGGCGGTGCGACCTTGTTCTTGACCACCTTGACGCGGGTCTGATTGCCGACCACCTCGTCATGGTCCTTGATGGCACCGATGCGCCGGATGTCGAGCCGCACCGAAGCGTAGAATTTCAGGGCATTGCCGCCGGTGGTGGTTTCGGGGTTGCCGAACATGATGCCGATCTTCATGCGGATCTGGTTGATGAAGACGACCAGACAATTCGACTTGGAGATCGAGCCGGTCAGCTTGCGCAAAGCCTGGCTCATCAGGCGGGCCTGCAGACCGGGCAGCTGATCGCCCATTTCGCCTTCAATTTCGGCCTTGGGGGTCAGGGCGGCGACCGAGTCGATCACCACGATATCCACACCACCGGACCGCACCAGCGTGTCGGTGATTTCCAGCGCCTGTTCGCCGGTATCGGGCTGCGAGATCAGAAGGTCATCGATATTGACGCCCAGCTTGCCGGCATAGATCGGGTCCATGGCGTGTTCGGCGTCGATATAGGCGGCGATACCGCCTTTTTTCTGGATTTCCGCCACAGCGTGCAGCGCCAGCGTGGTCTTACCCGACGATTCCGGACCGTAGATTTCCACCACGCGGCCGCGCGGCAGACCGCCAATGCCCAGCGCGATGTCGAGGCCGAGCGAGCCGGTCGATACCGAATCCGCTGCCGTCACCGGTTCGCGCTGGCCGAGCCGCATCACGCTGCCCTTGCCGAAAGCGCGGTCAATCTGGCTCAAAGCCGCCTCAAGCGCCTTTTTTTTGTCGCTCGCGTCTTCTTTGCTGAGGTCTTTCGCTACGATTTTGCTGTTCTCTTTAGACACGATTTTCAATGCTGTATCCGCCATATCCCGCTCCACTGTAGCCCATGCCCAGCCTGTTTCAAATGTGAAATCCCGGCCCGTGTGGATTTCTACTGTACATGGTTTGTTCTTTCTGGCAAGCGGGTCTGTAAGGTAATGAAAATACTATAATATTTTTATATTCGTTCTTGTAACGTACCTGTTTCTGTTCACCGGAACAAAAGTAGACCGCCAGCAACCCACACCATGGTGCCGAATATCACCAGATCCAGAACGCGCCAGGCCGTCGGGCGGGCAAGCAGCGGGGCCAGAAGCCGGGCGCCATAGCCCAGCGAAAAGAAAAAAAGCGCCGAAGCCAGGGCTGCGCCCAGACCAAAGGCACCATGATCGCCGGGGAACTGGCTGGCCAGGGTGCCGATCATCACCACGGTATCCAGATAGACATGGGGATTAAGCCAGGTGAAGGCGAGCGTGGCCGCGATCGCTGCCCGCCGGGACAGGACTTCATCGCCTGTCCGGTCCAGCGCTGCGGCCGGGCCGCAGGCGGCCCGAAGGCGACCAAGCGCGTACCAGATCAGAAAGGCCGCCCCGCCATAGCGCAACAGCCCTGCAAGCCATGGTGCGGTGTGCATCACGGTGGCCATACCGCCGACGCCCAGCCCGATCAGCAGGCCATCCGACAGGGTGCAGATCAGGCAGATCAGAAAGATGTGGGCGCGCTTAAGGCCCTGGCTCAGCACAAAGGCGTTCTGCGGTCCGATCGCCACGATCAGACCCAGCTGCACCGCAAAGCCATGCCACAACGCTGCGCCCATGCCAGACATCTCCTGTATTGCGGGTTTGACTAGCGCAGGCGATAAGATTAGCAAATTTAACAATGCTAATCGTGATGAAGCGACGCTAATGCTGGACTATCCCCTGATTGATGCGGTGGCGGCGGTTTTGCGGGCGGGCAGCTTTGAGAAAGCCGCGGTCGCATTGCACCTGACACCCTCAGCGGTTTCGCAGCGGGTCAAGCTGCTGGAAGAGCGGCTTGGCACCATGCTGGTGGTGCGCGGGGCCCCCTGCACCGGCACCGAGGCGGGGCGGCGCCTGATGCGCCATGCCGAAGAAGTCGGTCTGCTGGAAAGTGCGCTGCGTCACGATCTGGCGCTGAGCGCCGAGGGCCCTGCGTCTTTACGGCTGGCGGTCAATGCCGACAGTCTGGCCACCTGGTTCGTGGCGGCGATGGCGGCGGTCGAGGGGCGGCTGTTTGATCTGGTGCTCGACGATCAGGATACCAGTGCCGAATGGTTGCGCCGTGGCGAGGTCAGTGCGGCGGTCAGCGCCCATTGCCCGCCGATTGCGGGCTGCCGCAGCCGGGCGCTGGGGGCGTTGCGCTATGTCGCCACCGCCAGCCCGGCCTTTATGGCGCGCTGGTTTGGGGCGGGCGTCACCGCCCATGCCCTCGCCCACGCCCCGATGCTGACCTTTAATGCCAAAGACAGCCTGCAAAGCCGCTGGCTGGCCACGGTACTGGTGGGGGACGGGGCACGCCTAACCCCGCCGACCCACTGGCTGCCCGCGTCGCAGGCCTTTATCGATGCCGCACTGGCGGGCTTGGGCTGGGGCATGAATCCGCTGATGCTGGTGCAGGGCCATCTGGCAGCGGGTCGTCTGATTGAACTGATTCCGGGGGCCCCGCTCGACGTGCCGCTGTACTGGCGCTGGAGCCGGGCGGTCGAACCGGTGCTGGCCGATGTGACCGCTGCGGTGCTGCGCACGGCGCGTCAGCATCTGCTGCCGGTTGATACCGCTGACCAGCCATAAAAAAGCGGTGAGCTTACCACCGCTTTTTTACACCGACGGGAAGTCTGGCGGGTTACGCCGCGTTGGCCATGGAACGGGCCGAACCGGTCTTGAAGCGGGTCACAACCTCGGACAATTCGCGGGAATAACCTTCAAGGGCTTCGGTTGACGCATTACTCTGCTCGGCCATGGCGGCATTCTGCTGGGTGACCTGATCCATCTGCGCCACGGCGGCGTCGATTTCATGCATGGCGGTGGATTGTTCGCGCTGCCCGGCGGCAAGTTCGCCCATCAGCTTGCCGATGGCACTAATGTCATCAACAATTTTGTTGAGCGCGGCACCACTTTCGCCCACCAGCTTGACCCCCAGATCGACCTGAGACTCGCTGGTCTGGATCAGGGCCTTGATCTGTTTGGCCGCTTCGGCCGAGCGTCCGGCCAGCGCCCGCACTTCCTGTGCCACCACGGCAAAGCCGCGCCCCGCCTCACCGGCACGGGCGGCTTCAACACCGGCGTTCAGCGCCAGCAAATTGGTCTGGAAAGCGATCTCGTCGATGACACTGATGATCTGGGTGATCTCGCCCGACGATTTGGCAATCTTGTGCATGGCGTCAACGGCGTTCTGCACAATCTGATTGCTGCGGTCGGCATCTTTACGGGCCTTTTCAGCGTTCTCGTTGGCTTGCCGGGTACCAGCTTCTGATTTCTTTACGGTTTGCGTCACCATGGTGACGGCGGCAGAGGTTTCTTCCAGCGCGGCGGCCTGCTGTTCGGTACGCTTGGCCATATCGTGCGAGGCCCGGCTGATTTCACTGCAATTGGACGAAACATCGCGCGCCCGCCCGGCAATGTCGGACATCGCCACTTCCAGCTGATCCAGCGCGTTATTGAAGTTACGCTGCAGGCTGAGATATTCCTCGGGCAGCACGCCGGTAATGCGATAGGTCAGATCGCGTTCGGCCAGTGCATTGAGGCCCTGACCAAAAGAGTTGACGACCTGCTCAATCGCCTGACGGCGGGTTTCGGCTTCGGCTTTTTTCTGGGCGATTTCGGCGGCAACGCGGTCGGCTTCACGCTGACGGGCGGCTTCTTCGCGGTCGCGGCGATTCTGTTCCGAGATTCCAATCGCGGTGTTGAAATTGTCCTTCAGCGCCCGATAGGCGGCGGGCACCTCGGCAGTCAGGCGGAAGGAGAGGTTTTCTTCCGCCAGCGCTTTCAGCCCGTCACCAAAGGTGCTGACGACCAGTTCTTCGCTGCGCCGCTGGGCCTCCAGCTCGGCCTCACGCTGGGCGGCTTCCGCGGCCAGCCGGTCGGCGCGTCGTTGTTTGGTGGCTTCCTCACGCTCGATAATATCCTGCTTCATTTTCGCCAGGGTCTGGGCGATGCGTCCGGTTTCGTTGGTATCTTCCAGATAGGGAATATCGATCGCCTTATCGCCGTGATTAAGCCGGGTCATCGCGGTGTCGAGTTCTTTAAAGCGGCGCGACAGGCCAAGCGTGATCAGCGTGATCAGCAAAAGCGAGGGAATGATAAAGGCCAGATTGATCAGCAGGGTGTTGCGCATGCTGATCTTGGCATCGGCAATATGCTGTTGCACCAGGGTATCGAATTGTGCGCCGGTCACCACGCTTAAATCCGTCATGGCTTTTTCATAAGCCTTGCGTAAGCCATCGATGTCGGCGTCGGTGCCTTTCAGTTCCTGCTCAACCCCGTCTTCAATCGCGTCGGTCTGGGTGGTAAGGGCCGCAAGCTTTGGCTTGATAATGGCGGTGGTGCTGCCATCGGCGTCATATTTCAGTGCGTTGGCATAATTGGTCTTTACACGGACTTTGCGCACAGCGTAGCTGTCGAGCGCGGCCTGCAAACTGGCATCACGCTTTTCTGATGCGGGCTGGTCCATCAGTTTGAACAGCTTGTCGACCGATGACAGCCAGCTCGGCAGATCTTTGGTATAAACCTGGCCGATATAGCCGCTTTCGGAATCGGGATCGAGCCCGATATTCGAGGCATCAGAAACGGCTGTCAGCAGTGGCACAATCGCCTTGTTGCGGTCGGGCTTTTTGGGCGCCTTGATCAGCTTGTCATACAGGCTGGCGCTTTCAAATTCCTTGTCCCAGACGGCATGGTCTTTCAGCCCGTCTTCCTTGCCGGTACGGACAAAATCCCACACCGCGCGGGTGTAATCGACACCGCGCATTTCCTTGTTGAAGAAATCGACCTTTTCATAACTGCGGCTGACTTTTTCATAGGTGCTGAGGCCGGCAAAAACGGTAAAAATTCCGCCAACCAAAGCCAGGCGTAACGCGATGGAAAGTTTTTGGTTGATGAAACCGAGCATGGAATTTTCCTCACACGCAAAATGGCGTGTTTATTCCATAGAAGCTTTCCCCTTATATCTTAGTAAATTTCTGCCCTGTTTTTCGCCATTCTTCGCCGTGATGAGTTTTGCGCTACCGCAACAGATGGCTCTCTAGCGGTTATGTTAACCATTATTGCAGGGCTGGGCGGTGTTGTTGATCCGTACTGAAACAGAAAAAGCGGCGGATGGTGCCGCCGCTTTGTTCTTTATACAGAATATGCCGCGTCAGGCTGCGTTCGCCACACCGCGATTAGACTGGGTTTTAAACCTTGCCACCACCTCGGCGAGCTCCCTGGCATAGCCGGCCAGCGCATCGCCGGCGGCATTGCTTTCTTCGGCCATGGCGGCGTTTTTCTGGGTCGACTGATCCATCTGGCTGACGGCGGTGTCGATTTCGTTCATGGCGGTGGACTGCTCGCGCTGCGAGGCGGCGATCTCGTCCATCAGCTGACTGATGACGCCAATGTCGTTGACGATTTTGTTAAGCGCATCGCCGCTTTCGCCCACCAGCTTGACGCCAAGGTCGACCTGGGTCTCGCTGGTCTGGATCAGGGCTTTGATCTGACGGGCGGCTTCGGCCGAGCGCTGGGCCAGCGCCCTGACTTCCGAGGCGACCACGGCAAAGCCGCGCCCGGCTTCACCGGCCCGCGCGGCCTCGACCCCGGCATTCAGCGCCAACAGATTGGTCTGGAAGGCAATCTCGTCGATGACACTGATGATCTGGGTGATCTCGTTCGACGATTTGGCAATCTTCTGCATGGCTTCGACAGCGTTTTGCACCACCAGATTACCCCGGTCGGCATCTTTACGGGCCATGTCGGCATTGCTGTTGGCGCGTTTGGCGTTCTCGGCCGATTTGCCCACCGTGGCGGTGACCTGATTGACGGCCGCCGCGGTTTCTTCCAGGGCCGCGGCCTGCTGTTCGGTACGCTTGGCCATTTCGTGCGAGGCAAGACTGATCTCGCCGCAATTGGCCGAAACATCCTTTGCCCGTCCGGCAATGTCGGACATCGCTTCTTCCAGCTGGTCGAGGGCGTGGTTGAAGTCCCGTTGCAGGCCGAGATATTCCTCGGGCAGGGTGCCGGAAATACGATAGGTCAGATCGCGTTCGGCCAGCGCGGTCAGCGCCTCGCCGAAGGAGCCCACCACCAGTGTAATCGATTGCTGGCGGGTTGTGGCCTCGGCTTCCTTCTGAGCTTTTTCCGCGGCCAGCCGGTCGGTTTCCCGCTGGAGGGCGGCCTGTTCGCGCTCGAGGCGGTTCTGTTCGGAAATGCCGATGGCGGTGTTGAAATTGTCTTTCAGCGCCTGATAGGCGGCCGGAACATCGGCGGTCAGCCGGAAGGACAGGTTTTCTTCGGCCAGCGCCTTAAGACCTTCGCCAAAGGTGCCCACCACCAGTTCCTCGCTGCGGTGCTGGGCCTCAAGCTCGGCCTCGCGCTGGGCGGCTTCGGCGGCCAGCCGGTCGGCTTTGCGCTGTTTCGATGCCGCCTCGCGGTCGATGTTATCCTGCTTCATCCGGGCCAGCGTCTGGGCGATACGACCGGTTTCGTTGGTATCTTCCAGATAGGGAATCTCGACGCTCTTATCGCCCTGGTTCAGGCGGGTCATGGCCTCGTCCAGCTCTTTGAAGCGGCGCGACAGGCCCAGCGTGATCAGGGTGATCAGCAACAGCGACGGGATGATAAAGCCAAGATTCCCCATCAGTGCGGTGCGCACCTCTGCCCGGGCATCGGCAATATGCTGATCGACCAACAGGCCGAATTGCGCCCCGGTGGTCTGGCTTAAGGCAAACAGCGCGGCCTCGAATTGCTGGCGCAGCGCGGCGGTATCAACCGGCTGGCCAGCGATATCCCTGGCAACGCCCGCCTCGATGGCATCGGCTGACTGCAGTAAGCCATCCAGCTTCGGCTTGATAATGGCGGTGCTGCGGCCGCTGGCATCACCCTTGGCTGCATTGGCATAGCTTGCCACAACGCGGGCTTTGCGCACCGCATAGCTGTCGAGTGAAGCCTGCAGATAGGCATTGCGCTCGACCGAGGCGGGCTGATCCATCAGCTTGAACAGCTTGTACATCACCGAAAGCAGGCTCGGCAGATCCTTGGTATAAACCTGCCCCAGATTGGCGCTGTCACCATCGGGGTCGAGGCCGACATTGGCGGCATCGGAAATCGCCGACAGCAGCGGCACGGCTGCTTTGGCCCGCTTATCCGCCCCCTGTGCGGCGGTAAAATCCTGATAGAGCTGGCCGGTGGCAAATTCCTGATCGAGCGCGGCACGGTTTTGCAGGGTGCTGCCCTGACC